>JAJCYK010000121.1 GCA_029262935.1 Cytophagales bacterium
GAGCCAAGAGTAATCTACGCTGGCTTCTACATAGTTGAAATCCACATCCAATCCCATAGAAAGCGTATTATTTAAAATTGGGGGTAGTAAAAGTTCTATCACCTGCGGTGGCAAATCAATGTCAGGATCAGAATCCGTAAAAAAGCTATGGTCAAAGGAAATTGAAGCGCTAAGTTTCTTAGAAAGGATGCCCAAGTACCCTACTGACAATACCGTGAGGTCGTAATTAGGCTCTAGTTGACTGTTCCAATAACCTGAAATATCAGCATAGATTCCTGCTGGATGAAAATAAGTGATCCCAGGATTAAAACCATATTGTTTGACATCCAATGTTCTTCCAGCGTTTGATACTTCTGAGGTATAGCCTACATGTAAGGAGAGTTGGGCTTGGGGAGCTTCTAAGACCATTAAGCTATCGATCAATTGCAAGATGGATAAGGTGTCCAATTCGTCCAAATACTCTTCTAAAGAAAGACTCAGGGAGTCCGAAGCCGGCATAGGGGGATTTTGAGCGTAACTAACCACGCTCAAAAACATACAAAGAACCAAAGCCGAGGCCCTGGCACATGCCGAACTCAAATAGTGCATAAAATGAGGTCAGGTGTAATTAATCTCGGTACTTATCTCTTACCCGATCGCGCAATTGGTCCCGATCTTGCAGCCTCCTCTGTCGGAGTTGTTGTTGTCTGGCTTGTTGTATGCGACGCCTTAGAATATCGCGGAAATCACGCTCTGCTTTACGTAGTGAAGCCACTTGTTGGGTCGAGATTACTCCTATCATTCGCTTGGAATATTCCTTTTCCAAATCCAAGCGGCGCTGCTTCAAATCTAAATCCAGGTCCACCAGTTTTCTGCTTTGTTCTTCATTCATAGCGTCCAGATCAATTGATGACCTATAGCTGTTGAATTCGGAAGCTGCAGCCCGATTCTTATTGCGAAATTCATTGTACAAGGGCCAAAAACGTTCTGCTTGCTCGGGAGTCAACCCCAGCCTTTTGGTGATAAAGCCGATCCTCGCACTTTCAATTTTTTCTTTGGCTTCCGGATTTTGGGCATACAACCCAGTACCTAAGAAAGCCAATACCCATATGATCAATATATTTTTCATCTTTTTACCTTTAACTCTCATTTACAAAAGGGATTCCTCGCCCTCTAGATCTCCATATAATTCGATCAAAGAAGCGTCATCCAATTCCAAACTCTCCAATAAATTGTCGTCCTGCTCTTCCTGGAATTCAAATGATAATTCATTAATATCCACCTCTTCTAGAAGTTCTTCTGTTGACAGATCAATAGTTCCCAAATAATCAATAATATCCTCTGTCGCCACTTCCTGAAGTAAAGCAATTACCTCGTCGTAATTATTAACTTGCTCCGCACCAGTTTGCTTAAAAACACCGGTGTAAAAGAGTATCAGGGCCAAGGCTGCGGCGACAGGAATCAACCGCAAGGCCCCTTTCCAATAGGTTTGGGTCTTACTGTTTTCCTTATGCGCTGTTTTTGACTGAATAATCCCAGGTAACTTATCGAAGTATCCCTTGGGGGGCTCAGTGAGGCTTTGACGCTTTTTTATATCTTCTAATCGGTACTTTTTCATCTTTTATGACAATTCTAAATCTTTGACAACAATGAGCTCCTTAGGTTTAATCATTATTTAATAAATTTTCAATTTTTTTTACTGCATGATGATAACTGGCCTTTAAGCTGCCTACGCTGGTTCCAGTGATTTCCGAGATGTCATCGTATTTCATATCATCAAAGTATTTCATATTAAATACCAGGCGCTGTTTATCAGGCAAGGTCAACAAAGCTTTTTGTAAGGCCATCTCAATATGGTCTCCATCGATATGCACGTGATGATCTAGTTTACTAACTAAAGTATCCTCAAAATCCGAAATGGAAAAAAAAGAAGCCCTTCTTTTCTTCTTTAGAAAATTCAAGCACTCATTGGTGGCAATCCGGTATATCCAGGTATATAGCCTGGAATCAGCTCGAAACCGGTTAAGGTTTTTCCAAACTTTTATAAAAACCTCCTGGACGACATCATCCGCATCATCGTGATCCACTACCATTTTACGGATATGCCAATATATCCGCTCCTGGTATTTACGCACCAATTGATTGAAAGCAAAGTTGCGAGTTTCCTCTCCACTGAGCTTCTCAATTAACTCCTGGTCTTCCAAATAATTATCGGTTGCTTCTACCTGTTTTGACAACAATACCATGATATGGTTTAATGTAATCAGAATATAATTTCAACTTATAAGCTTTTACTTAAAAGTAAAACTATAATTGGGCGTAGTAAGTAGTTATGTAATAAATGGATAAAAACTGCTGTTTATTTACTTTAACATATTGATGAACAACGCCTTACAAAGGATTTTCAACAACGCTTATTTTAGGTTAGCTCCTGAGGGCAAAAGAGTTTTATCCCTCATAAATAGTGGTCAATTTGTCCACCAAAAGTTCCATTTGTTCTTTGGAATGTGTTGGGAAATTGGCAATACGAATGTGGTTTTTTTTATGGCTACCATAACCACTGCCCAATACTATACCTTGAGTTGCCAGTTTTTGAATGATCTGCTCTGTGCGCCCTCCGGTATCTCCTACCAGCACGGTTTGAGAACGCCAGTCAGGATTGGATACAAAAGGTTTTAGGTTTTCATGAGATTCCATCAATTGGTAAATTAGGGCAGCCTTATACTTCCCTTCCATCCGCAAACGGCCTATGCCTTTGTCTATCATGTCCTTTAGAACCTTGTTAAGTAAGAATATAGACAGCACGTTGGGTGTCACCGGGGTTTGATAGGTTTGATATTTTTGCCAAAGAGACGCGATGCCATGATGCGCGGTATTCGTTTGCTCTGCTAATTTCAGAGCCCGGTCAATGGTTTTTTGATTGATAATCCATACACCTAGTCCGGCTGGTAGCCCAAAGCATTTCTGCACACTAAAATAAGCTGAATCAATGTATTCAAAGGGTAATTCTACTAAAGGAAAAGAAGAGACCACATCAATCGTGGTAATGGCATCTGGAAACTTTTCTCTGATTTCTTTTAAATGAGCAAGCGGTTGCTGCACTCCTGTGCTGGTCTCGTTGTGGGTAATAGCAATTAATTCAGGAGGGATATTAGTGTTCAATGCTGCAGGTAATACCACACCTCCGTCTGGTACTTCAAACATCTGTGCGGATTTTCCCAATTGCGCTGCCATGTTGTAAAACCTCCTGGAAAAGGCGCCATTTACCAAATGTAGGCTATCTTCTATCACACACGATTGGAGTAGTCTTTCCCAAATTTCCGTAGCGGAAGCCGTAAAAAATACCTGGTAGTCGTCGGGCAAGTCGGTCAATGCCCTAAGATGAGCCACTGTTTCTTCATAGATATATGAGAATTGTCTGCTCCGATGAGAAATAGAAGGTATTTGTTGGCGTAATGCAGACCGCATGTGCTCCTCCACTGTAAAATACAGTGCCGAAGGGCCTGGTGTAAAGTATATATTTTTTGGCATTGATTAAGGGTAGCCTGTTTATATCAACAAGCAGGTGCAAAGAAAAGAATCTTTTAGTATTTGTAGGTAAGTTTTGTTTTACAATTTCCCTTACAAGGGTAGAATTTTTTGCGGATTTAGCCGTTTATAAGTAAGATAATAGTAGTAACTTTATCGTCAAGTAAGAAATTACCCGCTTGGGTTTGGACACGTTTTTTAAACCTAACATTTTCTAAATACCGAGTGAGTCTGTTTTCAAAACCGGGCCTCACCCCGACTTGTCGGGGCCTTAAATGCTCGCATTTAGGGTTAACAGTGGAGGGTTGCGAATTTTCAGATAGCTCAAATCTTGTCATCAAGAGGTTTAATAAACCTCCAACTCAAGCTGGGTGGTACAAAAAAGGCTGGTTTACCAGCCTTTTTTTTATGGGAATACTCCTAATTCCATATAGCTGAGGGCAATTTTGTTAATAGAATTGACGAAGGCT
>JAJCYK010000122.1 GCA_029262935.1 Cytophagales bacterium
ATCTTCCTAGATTTCGAAAAAGAGTCATTGGAACAAATCGATGCTTGTTCTGAAGGATTCAAAAATGCAGATTACCAATATATTTTAAGTAATTTACACACCCTAAAAGGTAACGCAGGTACCCTAGGAGTGGAAAAAGTAGCAGGACTAGCTAAGAAAATTGAAGCAGATCTTAAAGAGGAAAATTATTCATATATTGAAAATGACCTAAGCGATTTGCATAAATTTTTTATAGAATTTCAAAATAATTACACCGAAATTCTAAATTTATAAACCTAAACTTAGAATCTATGCCTAAGAGAGTATTAGTAGCAGAAGATAGTTCGGTGATTCAGAATCTTACCAAAAAGATTCTGCAAATGCAGAATTACGAAATTTCTTCAGTAAAAAATGGCCAACAAGTTTTAGATGCATTAGCTGAAAAGCGCTTTGACATCATTTTAATGGATATCAACATGCCCGTTATGGATGGCATGGAATGTTCTCGTAACATTAGAGCCTTAGCTGATCCTGAAAAAGCTCAAATCCCCATAGTAGCCATCACAGGAAATGCCCAAAATTACTCCATTGATGAGTTTAAAGATGCCGGTATAAACGATTACCTGCCTAAGCCCTTGAACTTTGACACTTTAGTTGAAACAGTTAAAAAGTATACTCAAGATTGATCACTGTATGGAAGTCAGGTATACCAAACATTTTTTAAACAAGTTGGAAGATGTCTTTAGCGAGACGGATTACCAGCTCAGGTATGAAAAAGGTACTTTCAAATCAGGTTATTGTCTGCTAAGAGAGAATAGAATTGCCATTGTGAATAGGTATTATACAACCGAAGGAAAGATAAATTGTTTAATAGAAATTCTAAAAAGCATCCAGTTCGATACTTCCACACTTGGCGAAAAGAATCAAAAACTTTACCTAAGCCTACTGCAAACGGAGATAGAGCTTTGAGAATTACCTTCTTAGGCACCGGAACCTCCCAAGGAATTCCCGTAATTGCTTGTGCCTGTCCAGTATGTAATTCATTGGATTATCGGGATAAAAGGTTGCGTACTTCTATACACATACAATCTGAAGACCTAAGCATCGTGATCGACTCCGGTCCGGACTTTCGCCAACAAATGTTAGCTGCCGATATACAGGCGCTTCATGCCGTAGTATTCACACATGAACACAAAGATCATGTGGCAGGCCTAGATGATATAAGGGCTTTCAATTTTAGACAAAAGATGGACATGCCTATTTTTGCTACACCTCGAGTAGTTGAGCATCTAAAAGGTGAGTTTCCATACATATTCGTAGAGCAGAAATATCCTGGCACTCCCAAAATTGCACTCAATACCATCAGTAACCTACCGTTTGAGGTTGGTCATTTAAAATTCCAACCGATCGAGGTGATGCACTACAAACTACCTGTGCTTGGTTTCAGGATTGACAACTTTACTTACATTACTGATGCCAACTTCATTAGCAATGAAGAAAAGGAAAAAATCAAAGGTACAGAGACCCTGGTTTTGAACGCATTGCAAATCGAGCCACACGTATCACACTTCAATCTGGAAGAAGCCATTGCTTTGGTAGAGGAAGTGCAACCCAAACAGGCTTATTTTACTCACATTAGTCATCGTTTAGGTACCCATCAGGAAACAGGGCTTAAATTACCGCAGAACATTCAATTGGCTTATGACGGAATGGTTTTGGAACTTTAGTCGTGCACAATAGTTACTTTCTACTCCGTCAATTAGCTCAAGAATTACACCACGCCTTGCAAGGAGCCCTAATAGCTACCTGTTACAGCCAGGACAAAGATGAGTTAGTAATCGGCATTGACATAAATGGGAAGGACTTTTTCATTCACGGGGTACTAACCAGTGTCTTGGCGGTTCTTCGTTTCCCGAAAGATCTGCAGCGCGCGCGTCGCAATACCATTGATTTATTTCCAGAAATCATAGATAAGCGGATATTAGAAGTGGTCTGCTATAGAAATGAGCGATGCATAGGCATGAGGCTTGAAGGATCCTGGGAATTATTATTTAAAATGTTTGGGCATCAAGCGAACATAATCCTTTGCCAAAACAATCAAGCTAAACAATTGTTCAAGAGTCAATTGATAAAAGACATGAACATAGTCCCTGAACAATTACCAAGGGATATTGATACCAGTCAAAGAACCTTTAACGAATACCAGGGTGATTTAAAAAAATTCTTACCCACTTTAGGATCTCAAGCCTTTCAGCACCTCAATCATTTTGGGTATGCACAGGCCACTTTATTGGATAAATGGAAGCTGGTACAAGACTTGCTAGTGCAGTTTGAGGCACCCAGTTACCATCTGCACTGGAACGACCGCCTGCCGATACTCACCTTATTTGAGACTGATAGTGATTTTTATTCTGCTCAGCAGGCGGTGCCTGTTTTGAATGAATTTTATCAAAGGTTTGTCTCTAGTAAGAATCTATTATGGGAGCAAAAGCAACTGCTCCAAGTTATAACTCAAAGCCTAAAAAGGTCCGAAAAACACTTTAAAAAAACTCAACAAAGACTGCATCAAATAGATACCCAGGTGCCATTTCAAGTAGTCGCTGATATGATTATGGCATACATGCATTTAATTCCAGCTGGCGCCTCAACCGTTGATTTACCTCATTTTGACAACGAGCAAATCATTTCTATCAAGCTCAACTCAAACTTTACTCCTCAAAGGAACGCGGAAAACTATTACCGAAAGTCCAAGAACCAAAAAAAGGAGATTGCTATCCTAAAGGCTACGATAAATGCTATAACAGGGGAGATAGTAAAACTAAAAGAACAATTACATTTTGTTTCGCAATGTGAAAGTGTAAAGGATTTGCGGAAATACAATAAAGACCATTCCATTATAAAAGCAAAAACGAACCTCGCCGCTGAGGAGCTGTTTAAATCTTATGAACTGTTAGGATATACCATCTTGGTAGGACGGAATGCTGCAAACAACGATCTATTGACTCAAAAACACAGTCACAAAGACGATCTATGGCTTCACGCAAAAGATGTCAAGGGATCCCACGTGATTGTAAAACATCAATCTGGCAAAGTTTTTCCAACCCCAGTAATAGAACGTGCAGCTGCTCTTGCGGCCTATTACAGTAAGCGAAAGAATGATACGCTTTGCCCAGTTACCTATACCCCGAAGAAATACGTTCGCAAACCCAAGGGTTTTGCTCCTGGCCAAGTAGTGGTTGAAAAGGAGGAAGTTATATTAATAGAACCAGCCCAATGATTACTCGGCAATAGCGATCTTTAATGCATTTGTGCGAGATCCTCCATCTATGGGCATGGAGGCGGTATTTATAAACACATCCCCTTTTTTAAGACAATTTTTTTCTCGCAAGGTTTTCTCAACTTCTGCAAAGGTCACATCCGTACTTTCCATATTGTTGTAATAGAAACTGCGCACACCCCATACCAAATTCAAAGTATTAAGCAGGCTGCGATTGGCCGTAAAGATAAAGATGTGGGCCTTTGGTCTATTTCCTGCCAATCGATATGCAGTATACCCCGAAAAAGTCATCCCTGTAATAGCTACAGCCCCTGTGTCCCGGGCCAACCTACAGGAAGAGAGTATTACATTGTTATTGTAGAAGTTATCTCCTTTTGAATCCAACTTGCGATGTTTGAAATAAATATCTGCAGTCTTTTCTACTGACTGGATGGTTTTTGACATGCTCCGAATCACTTGAATAGGATATTTGCCAACTGCGGTTTCTGCTGATAACATCAGCGCATCGGCCCCGTCGATAATAGAATTTGCGATATCGTTGGTTTCTGCACGTGTAGGGCGAGGGTTCTCAATCATACTCTCCATCATCTGAGTGGCAATGATTACCGGCTTAAATTGTTTGTTGCACTTTTGTACAATCATCTTTTGAACCATGGGCACATCTTCCATCAGTGTTTCCACACCCAGATCTCCCCGTGCTACCATCAAACCATCTGAGACTGCGATGATCTCATCAATTTCCTTTAATGCCTGGGGCTTTTCTATTTTTGCAATTACTTTGGTATCATTACCAGCATCAGCAATAATTTGTTGAAGCTCTTCGACATCTTTAGCAGAACGAACAAATGAAAGAGCCAGCCACGCTACATTGTTCTTCAGAGCAAATTTCAGATCTTCTTGATCTTTTGGGGTAAGTGAGGGAGCACTAACGTCCGTATTAGGCAAGTTTATCCCCTTGCGTGACTTCAAAAAACCACCGTGAACCACTTGAGTTATTACTTCACGTTCATTAAAATCCTTTACAATGACTTCAAGTTTACCATCGTCGATTAAAATAATATCATCAACCTGTACATCACTTGCCATCCTTTGATAGGTAGTGCTTACCCTCTGGTGATTTCCTATAATGTTGTCAATGGTAATTGTCAATTCGGAACCTTCCTCTAACATTACCTCCCCATTTTCAACTTCGCCAATACGTATTTTTGGACCTTGTAAATCTTGTAAAATACACACGTGTGTGCCCATCTCTTGATTTAACTCGCTAATGTTATCCAAGACCTGCTGATGATCTTCGTGGCTCCCGTGTGAGAAGTTTAGTCTGAAGACATCAACGCCGGTTAATATTAACTGTTTAAGCATTTCTTTATCACGGCTCCCGGGACCCACTGTGGCAACAATTTTGGTTTTGTTAAATTGTATTTCTTGACTCATTTCCTAAAATATTAAATTCTCTTTTGACTTTAGTGGTTCCACCTCAATTACACTAATAAGCTGAATACCAGGTACATTACGTAGGTGATTACGAGTAATAAAGGGATCCAGGTTATCGTCTGTTCCCTCCATTAACATTAAGTAATCAAATTGTTTTAATTCTGGGATTAAATGCCTTTTGGTTGATGAACTTTCCTCAAGAGACCTATTGATTAGTAGGCGTACGGAGTTGTGCTCGGTTTCGTATTTATAGTTGCTTATATAAAGCTTTACGCTATCTATAAATTGGAACACCACGTCTGCTTGCTTGATTAAACTAATACCCAATTCCTCATTTAAATACCAGGCCATTTTGTACTCTTTCAATTGAGAAACTATGGCCAACAAAGAGAAATCGAATTCAAAACTGGCTACTAATTTATTCTTCTTCATCAAGCCCAGTCTTTTGGGCCTTAAAACTAACAAAATTATACATTAAAGGGCACTTATTTATACTAAATCCCAGGGGGTTGAAGTTTCTCAAAATAGATTGACATTATTGGATTAAATGTATTTCTTTGCAGAGTATTTCACTAAATATTTTAAAAAATG
>JAJCYK010000123.1 GCA_029262935.1 Cytophagales bacterium
GGCAACACGAGCACGGACCTCAAGGAGGGGATGAAATTAATGTTATTAAACCTGGGCTAAACTACGGTTGGCCAATAATCACCTATGGCGAGGAGTATGGAGGTGGGCCTATTGGGGAGGGCATTACAGCATTGGAGGGCATGGAACAACCTCGGTACTATTATGTGCCTTCTATTGCGCCCAGTGGCATGACTTTTTATTTCGGTGAGGCATTTCCTGAATGGCAGGGAAATTTATTCGTTGGTGCTATGGCCAAACAACATGTAAATCGTTTGGAACTAGAAAATGGTCAAATAATCAAAGAAGAACGGCTATTGGAATCTCAAAACTGGCGGGTACGCATTGTGAAACAAGGCCCCGATGGTTTGCTGTACCTAGGAGTAGATGACGGGCTTTTAATGAGGCTTCGACCTTACCGTGATTTGCAGTAATGGTTACTTTAAAGGGATGGGTGCCCCAACTTGGTCATTTGGTTGGTACTTAAAACCTAATATGTTTGCTACGGTTGCTGCAATTTGATTTTGATATAGCTGTTCCTTAATCTTCATTTCTCCAGTAGTACTCAGTTGAGGCCCCAAAATGGCTATCCAAATTTCATCGGCACCATTGATCTTAGTACCATGGCTGCGCCAAGTATCTTTCGGGAGGGTACCGCGGCCGTGATCCGTAGTAATCACTAAGGTCGTATGATCTTTGTACTGCGGATGACTTTGAGCGTAGTCCCAGAGGTCTTTTATGAAAGCATCCGTTTGACGCGCGGATTTTAAATAGGCATCGTAATGTCCATCATGAGCAAAATCATCTGTTTCCCCAAAAGCAATGTAAACCACTCTAGGCGAATTGCGTTTGATATATTCTTTAGCAATGTGGTAGGTAAGTCCATCAAACCGCACGGTACTCCAGGGACTGGGGATTTGCTTTTGTAAACTGTTTAATAAACGTTCTCTTTCATTGAGATCCGGCTGTTGAATGGCTTCGAACCCCGCATTTACAGGTACTCCGCTACGGCCTTCATTTACGATGTAAGGGAAAACATCCCAGGAACCAAATGCCGCTATTTTGCCTTTAAGCTGGTCTTGTTGGTTTAGAAATTCCAGCACGGTTACATTTGGATTGGGTATTTTGTCATTACTGGTGATGCGCTGGTCGTCGGCAAAGCCACAAAGTATTTCACTATAGCCCGGATAGGAAAACCACTGTTGATTCGTGCAATTTACTTTGCTTTGGAAATTTCTATTGCCAAACAGTTGACCATTTTCCGCAATTACCTCCCAGAAAAAGGGCATTAACGCCCGGCGACGGGCAATCAAATCGTCTTTCCAGAAATTGGACTTTAATTCCTGGATATTTTTGACGTAATCTTTATCTCCCACTAAACTACTATCGGCCCCTTGAAACAGTTCTTGCCAACGCAAACCATCCAAAGTAATAAGGAATACGTTCTCATTGTTGGATTGTGCCCATACATTTAGAGTAACGAAAAAAATAAAAAGGGTCAGCGAAGTTTTCATAGTGGTAGTTTTACCGGATTAAGTTAAAATACTTAATGGGCCGATCCTAGCTTGAAATAAAAAAAGGAGGCACTTCCAAATGCCTCCTTTTAATCCAAAAATCAAATCAAACTAAATATTTATGGTTTCTAAAGTTGCACGGTGTGAACATAATTCCTTCCAGCACAGGTCAAGTAAACTTGGTATTCTCCAGGAGTCAATGAGGATATATCATATTGACGTCCCCTGGAAATGGTGCCTTTAAGCTGGTCTTTGAACACCAATTCATTGTTCTTATCATAAATGATCATACTCAAAGGAGTATTGTCAATTGATAAATGAGATAAGGCCAGTAAATGGTCTTTTTGCCGCAGTACCGGTTTAAAGTACTCCTTCGAAGGTGAACTTTGAGCCTGCACGTGCCCTCCGATAATGGTCAAAGGGTAGGTTCTAATTTTAGTTCCATAGTCTAGCTCCATTAAATAATTGCCGTTAGGAAGGTCTCCTACATTATATAGTTTCGCGTAACCCTGAGTTTCATTTGCTTGCTCTTGATGAAGCACATACCCATTTTGATCGATCAACTTTATTGTGAGACTATTGGTTATGTCATTAACGATTAATTTAAAAGTTGTCGTACCAGTCACTTCCATTACTACCAATTCACCGGATGCAGCTATGCTGCTAGTTGACAGGAACATGATACCAGCCAACGTTAACATTTTGATCATCTTTTTCATGTCAGTTTTCATTTAGATTAAAAATAATTACCTCACAAAGGTAGTAGAGGGACTAAGGGCGCACCACCACTGTGTTTTCCGATAAGTGTATTATTTTAACCATGATCATCCATTTTATGAAACAATGGGTTAAAAAAGCACAGATATTAGGTAAATTCACACAACTACATAGAGTGGTGGGCCATTAACTTTGTAAGTCAAACGAACATACCATGCGAGTGAATAAACCTTCATTGGAAAAAATCAACCCTACCTATGGTAGTTCGATAACCGTGCGAAAATTTTCAGAGCCTTGCCGGAACAAGCTTCCTGAGTGGCATTTTCATCCTGAAATGGAACTGGTATATGTGAATGGAGGAGGTGGAAAAAGGCATATTGGGAATCACCTGTCTTATTTTCAAAATGGTGAACTAATATTTATTGGCGCCAATCTGCCTCATCAAGGGTTCACTGATCGCCTTTCCGGAAACCGCTCTGAAACAGTAGTGCAAATGAAAGAGGATTTTTTAGGGGAGCACTTTTTTCAAATTCCCGAAATGGCTTTGATTAAGGGCCTCTTCGAAAGGGCAAAAATGGGGCTTTCCTTTCATGGGAAAACAAAAAAGACATTGGGTGCGAAGATTGAAAGGTTGATGGAATACGATGCCTACGACCGATTGCTCAAGTTACTAGCCATATTAAAGGCTTTGGCTATTTCCCAGGAATATCAAATTCTAAATGCCCAAGGATTTGTGATGGAAATCAATATGCAAGATAATGACAAGATGAACATCATTTACGATTATGTGCGGGAACATTTCAAGCAAGTTATCACCCTAAAGGAGATTTCGGATTTAGTAAGTTTAACAGAACCTGCTTTTTGCAGGTATTTCAAGAAGATTTCCGGTAAAACCTTTACGTTGTTTGTAAATGAATATCGGCTAGTTCATGCCTCGAAATTACTGGCCGAACAACCCTCCAGTATTACAGAAATATGTTACCGCAGTGGCTTTAACAATTTTAGTCACTTCAATAAGCAGTTTAAAAAGTTCACTGGTAAAAGCCCTTCGGATTATCGCAAGCAAGTAAAACGTTTGGTTCAATAGGATTGGAAGTTCTATGCAGTAAAATTTATTGAAAGAGTGATGACAAATAATTAATACATCGATGTAAGGGTATAAGAGTATCACTATAACCCTATTGAGATGAAAAAACTACTGTACCCACTCTTGCTTGGCCTGATTGGCATGGTCTTCCTGGCAACAAGTTTCTTAGCTACCAATAAAGCCAAAGGCACCCTGGATGTAGCTATAGAAAAAGCAAGTTTTATAATGCCGGCCGCACATAAAGTGTACGGCAATAAGGAAGTCTTGGATGGTAAATACCATTTATTTAAAGCAAAAATCACCAATAAGAAATCACATACTTTAGAAGATGTAACGGTCAGGTATCGCATACCAGATTTTATTGAATGGACAGAATTGGAAGTGGTTGGTGAAATGTTTCAAGGGCAATCCGCAGTAATTGTATGTTACCCCAAGTTTGCGGATGACATTACGGAAAAAACCACGGAATCAGTGGAAAAAGTAGAGATAGAAATCTCTTGGGACGGCGCCACGGAAGATGACGTGGTAGAGGAAGAGTTTACCTTTAAACTGACCAACCGAAATGACTATGTCTATACCGGAATACCCGGTGATGAAATTAGTACTTGGTCTGATGTCTTTGACAACAACGACCTCTTGGCTTGTTTTGTGACTCCGAATGACCCGGTCCTAAAGTATTACACCCAAAAAATACAAGAGAAAGTATTAAAAGGGGATGCCGCCAGTGTTTCAAAAGACCCCAAAGAGGGTGTGCGTTTTCTTATGGGCATCTACGAGGCAACCCTTATGTCCCATATGGTTTACAGCGGGACCAAAGGTATTCCCCAATCTTTGGAAGACGTGAGCTCTATGGTTCAGCACGTCAGACTCCCTCGAGAAGTGATTACCGGTAACACCGGACTGTGTATTGAATTAAGTGTCCTATATGCCAGTATGATGTCATCAGCAGGTATTGACCCGGTGATCTTTTTGACACCTGGACACGCTTTCCCGGGATTTAAAATGAATGATCAATACTACGCGATTGAACCTACAGCTATCAACGGCGAAGGTTTGGGTGGCATTGGGACTTCTTTGCAAGCTTTGGAGAAAGGGCAAGAAGAGTTAGTGGAATTCATTCAACATGCTCAAGCCGGGGATCCCCGATATACTATAGTTGATATACACGAACTCAACCAACAAGGAGTGACTTCCATGTCATTACCTGATAACGATTTCTTACGCCAAAAGGTAAACGAAATTGCTGACAATTTCACCTTGGTAGATAATATACAAGAAGTGAGGTATATGGTGGAAAGTTCTAACATTAAAACTACCAACGTCCCCGAACCAGGGCCAGTCCCGGAAAGGGTGCGGGAGCCAGAAACTACCAAAGCTACCCGTTTTGCCATCCCCAACGGATGGGTAACCTACAACCGGCCTTTCCCTGAAATGCCCATATTGACCTTACAAGCAATAGCACCCGACCAAGCCACTTCTATTTCTATTTATGATATATCAGCGGCAACCACTTATGATGCTATGTTAATCGTGTCTGACTATTTGAGTGCAATGGGATTGTATATGGAATACGAAGTCAATGGTAATCAAGTAAGGGGTCAAACGTCCTCAGCAAATGGCGTTTTCAATTGGGTAGGGAAAATGGTTCGCAGTCAAAGTGGCTTAAGAATCATCACCATTGGCGCTCCCGACTATGTTTATTACGACCGTCAATCACTAATCAATTCAATCTTTAACAGCATATAAGATGAAAACAATTCGATATATAATAATAGCCACTTTGATGTTGGGTATGGCAGCAGTACAGGCACAAGATGTCAAGCAAAAAATTGAAATGGACATTGATTCCATAGGAAATGCCAAAATCACTATCTCCATGGACATGAACGCCTCCCAATGGCAAACTTGGCTTCAAACTTTGGGGAATAACCCAGCAGCTTTGAAAAGAGAAATTCAACGATCCATGCCCGCCTATTTCTTAGACAACTTCAATATGAATAAGGACGATATGAGTCGTTCGTTTGAACTGTCGTTAAATGCATATGGCCTGTGCTCTGTGGATAAGACCGGTAAATGGAAATTAGAGACCGATGAGAAGGGTGTGGAATTAACGGAGTTGGGAAATGGAAAGTACATGTATATAAACAGTCCTCAAGAATTCGCAGGTACGG
>JAJCYK010000124.1 GCA_029262935.1 Cytophagales bacterium
AAACCAAAGGTCGGCAAAGACACGTCCTCCGGCCAGTCCTTTATTCTGTCTATAAATATTCTGCTCTCTGTAATACCAGAAACACTAAAGTATCCCAATACGGGTTCATTTGGATCTTTTAAATTCTGAACATTACCCTTAATGGATTGGGGTTGTTTATCAAATAGCCCACCCACATCACTTGCTGTCTCTTGCAACCCCTTAAGAAAGAAGTACTCCTCTTCATTCAAGGCATATTGTTTCACTAACATGCTATATCGAGTTCTCAATCGATTCGATTGTGACGAGGAAACAAAGGGTAGTTTATGGGCAGTGATCATGTCTGAAGTGTTTCCTTGTGATGACGCAATATTGATGGTCCTGGAAGAGCTATCTGCCCAGCAAGACTCATTAAATTCAAGAACACTTATTTCGTTATTTCCCAGATACTCAAATCTAGCCGGCCAAGGCACGGCATAAATCCAGGTTTCCTCCCATTCGTAGCGGTAAAAAAGTGTTTTATTCGAAGCGTCATGCGTATCTACATATATCTGAAACCCCATTAAATTTTCATTCAGGGTTTCCTTTTCTTCAAATTGGAAATATACGCTGTCTATAACCGGGCTGGGTTTTAAAAGTTCCCACCCTGATTGATATTGTTCTCCATTCTGCAACGAGATCACCAAGCGATACCTTTTGCCAACCTGGCCCCGAAACCCACTTACCTCGCTTTGATACAGGCCTGCAGTCTCTTCAACAAGTTGGGCTGAGGTGCCATTTTCTTCCTCGATGACTACTGTTGCGTCGCTTACAACATTGGGTGTGGCGGCATTTAATGCGCGGCTTCTTGATAAACGAACTACGTATGGTCCCTCTTGATTGGTGATTCGACCTTCCACTACCAGAAAGCTACCCCCATTGGGAATATCTATCTCAAAAGGTTCTGTACAACACAGGAGAGATTGTAGGGCCACTAATGACAGGACGACTAGTATATTCCTCATCATCAGAATCTAAAGTTATAAATGATGGTAGGAATGGGTTTAGAAAAAACCGAAAGTGTACTTACTTCAATCCTGCCGTTGTTGGTTCTAGAGAATACGGAGTAAACATTATTTCTTCCAGTTAGATTGTATACCGAAAAGGACCAGGAGCCATGAGCCAATTTATCTACCTTATGGTTGCCCTCTAAATTGATGGCCAAGTCAAAACGCATAAAGTCAGGAATTCTGAATTGATTGCGCCCTGAAAAGTAAGCAAAAGTGTTGTTCCCATAATCGTATTGGGAAACGGGAAAAGTGACAGGCCTTCCGGTGCTGTAAGTACCGTTCAGGGAAACGTTAACTCTTCGCGTGAATTTATAGTTAGCAACAGCAGTCAGGTTGTGAGGCTTGTCAAAATTGGATGGGAAAAACTTGCCCTCATTTAGTTCTTCCTCTTTGAATGGACTTCTGGCCCGTATCAAGGTACGGGACCAAGTATAGCTGATCCAGCCATTGAGTTTGCCCGGCTTTTTCCTAATTAAAATTTCAACACCATACGATTTGCCAAACGCATTCACAACATCTGTTTCAAGCACTTCGTTTAACAGTAAATCCGCTCCATCCTTAAACTCCAGCTGGTTCTTGATTTCTTTATAATACCCCTCTATTGATACCTCAACTCCTTTTTTAGGAAAATCTTTGTAAAGTCCTCCGGAGTATTGAGTACCAATTTGTGGTTTCAAATACGTATTGCTTAATCTCCAGGTATCCGTAGGCGATATGGCAGTGGTATTGGTGAGTTGATGAATGTATTGTCTGGTACGGTCGAAACTTAATTTTAATGAGAAATTATCCATGATATTATATTTCATTGAAGCTCGGTACTCAGGGCCCATGTATGATTTTACACCATTACCCTTTTTAAACGAAATAGTATCTATAACAAAGTTCACATCCTTTGTGAAATTCGGATCGTATATGAAAACATCACCTGGCCCCATCAAACTGAATCTTGAAAATCTTAGCCCTGCATAAAAGCTCAACCGGGATGAGTATGCAAATTCATCCCCGATGAAAATAGCACTTTCTACGCCCTTCTCGGCATCCAGGTGGACCGGTCTAATGATTGACTCTGACCCCAGTCGTTTAATACTTCCCGGATCCAAGTCATATAGTATACTACTTATCCCAAATTTAACCCGATGGCGGTCGTTCGGGAACCAATCGAAGCTTGCTTTCGCAGTAATGTTGTTTATTTCATAGTCCAATCTAAAAGCGTTAGTCGGAGATTTTGAGCTGGAAAGGTCGTAGGTATAGTTGGTTACGCTACCCGAAATGGTGCTGAAAAGTTTGGTGTTAATGGTGTGCCTCCATTTTACAGCAGCATTGGTGTTAAAGTATCTATAAACAGTATCTTGATTCAACCTGAATCTATCTCTACTGTGATAACCTGAAACTGTAAGATCGCTACGGGTATTTATTCGATGGGTTACTTTAATAATAGCATCGGCGAAAAAAGCGGCACTATTGCTTAATGCTGGGTCTTTAAGAAGTCCCAGTAGCCAATCAGAATACGTACTTCTTATTCCCAGTAAAAAAGAAGTTGTATCTTTTTTCAATGGCCCTTCTAAGGTGATCTTGCCATTAATTGGGCTAATCCCACCAGAAAGAACCAACTTCTCACTATTCCCATCTCGAAGTGAAACATCGAACACAGAAGAAATACGGCCGCCATATTGCGCCTGAATCCCACTCTTATAGAGGTCCGCACTTTTGATTACGTCGGAGTTGAATGCTGAGAAAAATCCAAACAGATGATTGGGATTGTATATTACCGCATCGTTGATCAATATCAGGTTTTGATCCGTTCCCCCTCCTCGTACATTGAAGCCGGAGGCTCCTTCCCCTACAGATTGTACTCCCGGGAGGGTTAACACGATTTTCATAACATCTGGTTCACCAAGTACTACCGGAAGCGTTTTTATAGCCTCAATATCAAGCCTTACCATGCCGGTCTGGATGCTTTCCGAGTTGTTCTTTTCCCCGGTGATTACTACTTCTTTTAACGACAGCACTTCATTTTGCAGGTCCACATCAAGGCTACCATCACTATACACAATTACTTTGCGCCTGGTCTCGTGTGTGCCAATGGATTTAAAATAAAGAACATGTTCTCCTTTGGGAAGGTTGAACTCATAATATCCATTCTCATTGGTTATAACTCCTCGACTAGGCATTTTAGTAAACGCCGAGGCGCCCACTAGTGCTTCACCGGTCAATGCATCTTTCACAAATCCCGTGATTACAGCTTGTGTTCCGGTATTTGCCAAGCGCTTATTCCCAATTTCATATAATCTATTTGACCCACTAGAAAGCGCTGTTGAAGCATTGTCCCTGATGTCTTCAAAAATTTCCTGTTCCTGCTCCAGTTCATCTGAGCTTATTGTCCTGGAAAAATAACGGTCAGCTAAACCCGTGGTGATTTCGTGATCCTTGGTGATAATTACCTGATTTGCCACCGTGATATAAAAATGTAAATCAGTCCCATCCAGAAGATTTTTCATTACTTTTCGAATGGGGGTTTTGTCCGCTTTCAAGCTTACTCTAAGATTTTTAACCCAGTCTTGGTCATAAAAGAGTCTTACTGGATACTTTTTTTCCAAGGCTGTTGCTAAATCCACAAATGGTATGTCCGAATATTCATCCGTGATCGTAAGGGAATCTACTTGAGCCCAGGCTGGACAAGTAGTGACTATGATCAATAGAAAGCCACAGTTGCCAATTAGTCTTGATATAAAGTTATATCCCACCCCCATTTACTCAGAATTACGCTTAATTCGGTCTTGATATTCAAGCACCCTTACCAGACCGGCTGTCCAATCCTGATCTGTGCCAAACCTGATCCTATTTTGCTTAATGTAGCTTTTGATTTGTGGATCCTGACCTAGTGATCTCATAAACTCATTTTTACTTCTAATTGCAGTGCTACCAATTGAGGTCAGTAGATAATAAATATCTTTAGATACAAATTTGTCCTTTTGCCCACCAGAGCGTACTCTTGGAGCAATCAATTCTTTCTTTCGCTTAATAAGTAGCTTGACCTGCTTACTTTCGAATGCCATTTGATAGATGCCTGGCACCAGACCTGTAGCAGTGGTATCAATCAAATGGACAAAGCGGTCCTTACCAATATGGAATTCAGCCAATTCAGCAACATCTAATATCAGTTTAGGAGACCAATTGTCTAAGATTACTAAATCATGATATATATCATACTGTAAATCAATGTTCTGAAACCTTATGCCCCGGT
>JAJCYK010000125.1 GCA_029262935.1 Cytophagales bacterium
ACAGGTAGTACCCAACCCGCTTGACTAAAGCCAAAAGCACCCACTTTTGAGGAGTCAATTTCTGGATGTGAGGCTAAAGCCCTAACTCCGGAAAGCACATCCGACCCCAGCAATGGAAAATAGTCTGGTTCAGTCCAGGGACAACATTGACCTTGTGATCTACCCACTCCGCGTTTGTCGTAAGTAAGTACCGCAATCCCATTGCGCAACCACCATTGCATGCCACTGTTTTGATAGGGACTTCGCGTCCACCGGTTGCTGCCAAAATGCCAAATACACGCTGCGTATACCCCAGTATCTATTGGTAAAAATAGTGTGCCACTCAAAACCGCACCATCACTACTTTGCCAACCGACTGCTACTTCCCGGTAAAATTCGAACACCTTTACATCTCCAAATCCGATGGGTACCGGAGGCGTATCTGTTTCACATGAAACTACTAAACCGCCCATTGAGAAAATTAATATCCAATAAAGGCTTCTCTTTGCTATTTCGTATTTTTTTGTCATTTGGACTTAAATTAATACCTCAATAGAACCACGATTCCACCATACTAAGGATGTTCAGGAAACCGGGTTTACTAACAAGCTTTATTAGAAGATTGTTAATAATTGATCAACACGTATCATGTTATTTGTTATTTCCAATTTAAGAATTAGGAGAAAAGTTTAGATAAGACCATTTGACTTAGGTCCGGTATTGAGTTGCGCGTCAGTGACAACAATCAATCAACCGGCTGACGAGGGTCATTTGAAGTAAATTCAAGACCAAATAGCTTATGAGTGAATTGGAAACAACAGAGATTCTGATACTAAGTAGCAAGACCCAAATCACCACTAATTATGAACAATATCCGAAAGATCCTTGTCCCAACTGATTTCTCAACGGCGTCAGAAAAAGCACTGGACTATACTATCAATTTCGTTAAAGAAGATAAGTCGATTGAAGTCACCATTTTGCATATCGTATCAAATCATGGGGGCCGGACAAGGGAAGAGATGGAGACCAAATTGCAGGCCACAAAGGAAAGGTTTCATTCCTCTTTAATAAAAGACTGCCATTGGGCAATAAAATCCGGACCTATTATTAGTGAGATTACAAATGCTCAAGTAGAATTTAGCTCCGACATGATTATCATGGGCACACAAGGCTCTCATACAGACGTGCTTAAGGACGTTACAAATACCTCTGAACTTGTCCTAGAAGCCGATTGCCCGGTTCTTGTAATACCTGAAAACAAAAAGGTATTTTCTATTAATAATATTGCGTTAGCACTGGGGAAAGATGAGATTGATGATTCTTCTCCATTAGGCGTGCTACACGATATAGCCATGGGCTTTCATGCTAATGTTCATCTTTTAACAATCAATAGCAATGGAGACCACGAAACCACCACCAACGATACCAACGAGGGAATTTTAGAATACTTTCTGGAGGCGGTAACCTACTACCATGCCTTCCCACAAAACAGCGATATGGAACAAGGAATTTTAGATTATGTAAAGGAGAAGGACATCGATATGTTAGCTATATTACCTAGGAATCATGCCAAAAAAAGCAATCCATCGGAAGGTAGATTGACCAAACTCTTAACGCTACATAGCGAAGTACCTGTTTTAACCATTGACTAGTAAAGGTGGTATAAAATGGCTATGAATTCAATATTTAGGAAAACGTAAGAGGTTAAATTCATTTTATATAGGGTTGGTTGTAGCTTTTTCTATTTTAAAATGATTTAATACCCGCATGGCTCTTAAAGTGTTCCATTTACTTGGCTTTCCAGCCTTTTCCATTTCAAAGTGTTCTTTTCCGGGATGCTTCACCTGTACATTCCAGGTAGCATCTTTATTTCGCTTTTTTAATAAGACGTGGATTGCAGGATTCATTCTTTCATCCCACTTACTTCCAGAATATTGAAAATACTCCAACGCGCGGAGTATATCGTATTTCCATCTACTTGGATATGCCAGATTTAAAAAGTCTTTCCTAATAATTTTTCCTGTTCGATCAGAAAGAAATAATTGGTGCATTAAAACAAATTCTTCTGCACTCCTAAGAGCACTTTCAATTTCATCTTTTCGGTAAGTGTATCGCGCCTTCTGAAACTCGATTAAGCCTTCAATAACAGATAGGGTAGTGTGTAGCGAACTATGGATTGCTCCACTTCGTGTTGTCCTACAATTGAAACCACCATCTGGCATTATTTCACGCAGAATACTATCTACAACTGGTTGTAATACAGGTTCATCAGTTTGAAAGTATGTGGCATAATTTAAAAACATTCCATTTACGCAAACATCACTATGAACTGATGTTGAGGGACCTAATCGAATACCTCCATCTTCTGCCTTGCAAGTAACCAATATCAGCTCAATGGTTTCTTTCACTTTTTCATCTCCGGGACTCAGGTTTAGATTACGGAGATCTAGTAACGTGTAATGAGAGGAAATCCATTTGGGCTGATAAAAACCTTGTCCCCAATGTCCATTGGGCTTTCGCTTGGACAAGAATTGTTTCCCCCAACCTTTAATAGCAATTCTTTGCTGCAGATCTTTTCTGTCGTTTCCCAACAAATCTCGATGAACTTGATATTGTACGGAAATATCCCCTTGAAGCAACCATTCTATGATTTGTTCTTTCTCCATTTCAAATTTACAGCCAACGGTTGGTGTACAATGCGTTTTTATGCACTTTCGCTACTTGTTGACAGCTCGCTTTTTTTTGTTACTTGGTTTTCCTTCCTTGGCAAACTCAAATCTTCTCCAGGAGCGATAGGTATTATTGGAATAGTGAAGTAACTCTCAAGGATCATTGCTAAAAAACGGATAGTAACTATGTTGACACCTTACTTGATTGGAATTGTTGAATCAGTTTTAGAATCGGTTTAATGCTGGATTTATCCATGTAATCAAATCCTTCAAGTTCTTCTTTTCTCGCTTGCGGATCCTTGTTTTTCATAGCACCGATTTTTAGCATCAGCCTGTCATACCAGGTAAGTTCTTCTGGTTTTTGTCTACCGCGAAGCGCAACATGTTTCATTTTTGAAATCATGTTCTCAGGTAGGCTCTGAGCAAACCATCTATCCAATTTCGACCCGGCTGGAGCACCGGAAACAGTGAAAAAAAGGATCGGTCGGTTTTTAATAGTAGACCAATTTCTTTTCACCCATTTGCGGTTCAACAGCTTGTAGTAGATTATAGGACTACCAAGGATCAAAAAATCGTATTGCGAGAGGTCTACCTTGGCTTCTTTCACATTAAACACCGGCAAACCAGCCGCTTCACCGATCCAATGGGCATATTGTTCCGTGCTCCCATACTGACTCGCGAAAAAAACGGCACCCTTCATAATGAATCCTTCTTTGATGCATAATCTATAGAAGCTTTTCGGAAGGACCTATGACATTAGTCATTCTTAATCACATAGCTAATTTTCCCCAGATACGCTAGCCAGAAACTCACTGTTAATGCGTTTTACTTAACCTTTTAGGAAAGCTT
>JAJCYK010000126.1 GCA_029262935.1 Cytophagales bacterium
AAAGACAGCAGCCCTCCTCTGCGGTTACTAATAATATCTTCAATGGTACTGGCCGCTACGTCGAACATGGAGGCGGGCATCCACTCTTCTAAAAAATTCATCACCTGCTGATTTAAATCAGGAAGTTCGGGTATTTGGATGTAAGGGATTAACGTGAAGATAAAAATGATTGCCGGGAATATGGCTAAGGTAAAGTTAAAGGCTACGCCGTTGGCTCGGGTGATGATCTCATCGTTTTGCAAATTCTCAATGAACACTAAAATGATATCATAGAGTGAGATGCCCTTTCTTTTTAGACGAATCTTCTTTAGAAGACGAATGAGACCCTCATAGTAGGTAGAGTTAAGGATCCTATTTAAGATCTTAGTCTTCATCAAAAAAAGGTTTAAACAAATCCAGCAACACTTGGGGTGGTCTGCAAGGTCTTCCGGAATCCATTTTCACAAACGCCAAAAGCGTTTCCCCTGTGTGAATTAGAACCTCTTGCTCATTATAGAATCTGTAAAAGAAACGGATTCGTACTCCGGGTAGTTCTTTCAGGCTAACTTCCATACGGAGTAGCTCATCATATTTTGCTGGTTGGATAAATTTGGAATGATTTTCCAATACAGGCATCATGATACCTTGAGCTTCAAGTTCCTTATAAGCAAAACCCAAATGTCGTAAACCCTCGACACGAGCTACTTCATAGTAGGCTCCATAGTTACCATAATACACATAACCCATTTGGTCAGTATCTGCATATCTGACCCGCAATTGTGTGTTGTGTACAAACATTATCGATAGAGCTTGGCTTTGTTAAGAGCGTTTTGATAAATCCGGGCGTTTCTCAGGTGCTGCTTTAAGTTCGTTGCAAAATTGTGATATCCAGAAAAATCTTCTTTGGCACAAAAGTATAAATAATTATGAGGTTCATAATCTAAAACTGCATTTACTGCGGCAATGGAAGGAGCCCTAATCGGTCCGGGGGGGAGGCCGGTAAACTTATAAGTATTGTACGGAGAGTTGATTTCCTTATGTTCGTTCAATACGCGTTTAATGGTAAAATCGCCAAGTGCCCAGACCAAGGTAGGGTCTGCTTGTAGCGCCATGCCCTTATTAAGGCGATTTATATACACGCCTGCTATACGAGCGAGCTCATCAGATTTTTGACTCTCAGCATTGACAATTGAGGCAAGAACGGAGACTTCCTGAATATTTAGAGCTAGTTTTTCGGCTTTTTGAATGCGCTCTTCATTCCAAAACTTTTCATACTCAAGATGCATGCGATCAAAAAGTTCATCAGCTGTAATGTCCCAATAGACTTCGTATGTATTGGGTACAAACATAGACAACTTGTTTTGGGTGTCAAACCCATATTTAAGGAAGCGTATGGAATCTTGTAGGGCAGTATCAAATTCTTCTTGTGACAGAGCGATGTTCTGACAAATTTTTTCACTTAACTCTGTAGTTAAGCGTATGTTATTAAAAGTAACATTCACTGGAGATTGGTTGCCGGATCGAAGCAGATTGACTGCCTCCACATTTGTCATGTCCTTTTTTAACAAATAACGTCCAGGTTTGACATTGGTGTCATAGTCTTTATACTTGGCCAACATACTAAAGGACACCAGATCATGTACGAATTCACCTGCGAGCAAGGAATCTTGTACGTGCTTAAATGTGGCACCAGGATAAACATGGAAATACCGATCCTCCTGTTGAATAAGTACATTGGGAGTTTTAAGTACTTGATATACATAAAAGGAAAGTGAGCTTAAAGTCACGCTAAATATCACAATTCCAACTACCAAAAACATTCGTCCTCTATTCATACCCAAAATTAACAATACTTTATAAAACCACCGAATTAGCTAATTTTACTTTTTCAATGAATGAACTGAAATCAAAGCAATCCGTATTAATTGAATCTCAATACCTGCCCTGCATTGAGTACTTTGTAGTACTTCAGTCATACGACAACGTTTTGTTGGAGGTAGAGGAACACTACATCAAACAGAGCTATCGCAACCGTTGCAGGATATTAACCGCTCATGGCCCATGTGAACTTTGTATTCCTATCAAGCACGAAAATCGCAAGATGAAAATGAGGGATGTAAAAATCGATCATCAACAAAAATGGATGAACCAGCATTGGAGAAGCATTAAAAGCGCTTATGGGAAAGCACCTTTTTTCGAACATTTTGCAGAATCCATAAAAACCATCTACGACCAAAAACGAACCTATCTCGTAGACATGAATTTAGAATTTTTTCAGTTGTTCCAGAAACTTTTATCTCAATCTATTAGTTTGAAGAAGAACCAGGTCTATGAGCGCCAAACTCCTGAGGGGATTCAGGATTGGAGATCCCTTATACACCCCAAAAAAGGTCTGGAAAATAATCCCATTTATAAGCCATGTAATTATAATCAGATTTTTGGCAAAAAATTTGTAGGTAATTTAAGTATTATTGATTTGTTGTTTTGTGAGGGCCCTGGGGCGAATAACGTTTTACAAAAATGCCGGATCATAGATTAGATTTATAGTTGATAGATAATGTTTTCTATGTGAGAAAAAATGATTTAATTCATGGTATAATACATCTAATCGGTATACCTTTACGTTAATACTAAAGCATAAAATATGGAGGCAAAATTTTCCAATAGAGTCAAAGAAGTCATTTCCTTAAGTAGGGAAGAAGCTTTGCGTTTGGGCCATGATTACATTGGGACCGAACATTTACTATTGGGAATGATCCGAGAAGGTGAGGGAGTCGCCATTAGCTTATTGCAAAAACTCGGCGTTTCTATAGATGACTTAAGAGTCGCCATAGAACAGGCCACTAAAGGCACTGCTACCAGCGAAGTTAAGAACTTGTCCAACATCCCCTTGACAAGGCAATCAGAAAAAGTGCTGAAGATAACTTACCTAGAAGCTAAAATTTTTAAGAGTCAGTTGATCGGAACGGAGCACCTTTTGCTCTCAATTCTCAGAGATGAAGACAATATTGCTTCACAAATTATGGAGAAATTTGAGGTCAATTATGAAGTAGTGAAAGAACTTTTAGAATA
>JAJCYK010000127.1 GCA_029262935.1 Cytophagales bacterium
AAGCGTGGATATATAATTTATCGGCTAATCCCTGGTCTTTTATGATCTCACATAAGCCCTTTAAATGATCAATATGAGAATGAACACCCCCATCTGAAACCAGCCCTATCAAATGGATGTTCTTGCCAGACTCTTTTACACGGTCCAGGCAAGATTGTAGAATTGGATTATTTAATATAGTGCGTTCTTCAATCGCCTTGTTGATTTTTGCCAGATCCTGATAGACTACTCTACCCGCGCCAATGTTCATATGCCCTACTTCGGAGTTACCCATTTGCCCTTTGGGCAAACCTACCGCCAAGCCGCTGGCATTCAATCTACTATGAGGATATTTACTCCACACTTCATCCATAAATGGGGTGTTGGCCTGATGTATCGCCGACACTTCAGGGTCTTTACCCAATCCCCATCCGTCGAGGATCATTAACAATACTTGTTTCTCCATGGTGCAAATATAAATATTCAAAGCTAGGTTTGTAACTGATATTAGATTGTATTAATTTAAATTCCTTGTAAAAACTAAGAGGGCCTACTTTGACCGTTTTTGGCATAGTTTTGGAGATACGCAAGGTGAAATTAGTTGAATTATGCTGAAGAATAGGATATTAACATACATTATACTCATCCTTTTTGGTAGCTTTTTGGCCGTAAGTGCACCTGTTAATGCTCAAAGTGAGGTAATTAACAACGTGAGGTCTGCCATTAAGGCAGGGAGTTCCAAAGAGTTATCAAAGTATTTGAGTGATATGGTTTCGCTGAAAATCGAAGGCGTACAGGCCAATTATAGTAAAACCCAAGCAGAATATGTCTTAAAAGATTTCTTTGGGAAATACCGTCCTACAGATTTCCAGTATGTGCATCAAGGCGCTTCCGAAGGAGGATTAAAGTACGCCATTGGCAGATACAGTTATCAAGGGGGTTCGTTTCGGGTAGTACTTAGGTCAAAAAATATGGAAGGTACTTACCGGGTAAGTAGCTTGGACTTTACAAAGGAATAAATGATAAAATAATACTATAACGAAAGGCCCTGGTGTGAGGGCCTTTTCCATTTCTAATATTATGATTCGTCCAAGCTATCTGACAGATTCTGCACTTGCAAACTTTATTCATGCGGCCATAAATGAAGATGTAGGCAATGGTGACCACAGTACCCTGGCTGCCATTCCAGCAGGGCGCGTTAATAAGGCCCAGTTGATTATAAAGTCTCCAGGTATCCTGGCAGGCGTGGCCCTTGCCACCAGGATCTTTCATACCATTGACCCTGAACTCATCATGGATATAAAGCTGCATGATGGAGCCGAGGTTGAGATAGGAAACATTGGCTTATTTGTGGAGGGAAAAGCCCAGTCAATCCTAACTGCCGAACGATTGGTTTTAAATTGTATGCAACGGATGAGCGGAATTGCCACCTATGCTCATTACCTATCATCGTTGGTAAGCACGACCAAAGCTAGAATTTTAGATACTAGAAAAACTACACCAAATTTTCGCATGCTAGAAAAATGGGCGGTGGCCATTGGAGGCGGCACCAATCATCGATTCGGGTTGTATGATATGATCATGCTTAAGGACAACCATATAGACTATGCAGGTGGTATCTCCTTGGCCATAAAAGCTACCCAAGAGTATTTGAAAACCAGTGGATTGAAATTAAAAATAGAAATTGAAACTAGAAATCTAAACGAAGTTCAGCAGGTGCTGGATATCGGTGGGGTTGATAGAATCATGCTAGATAACATGTCAATCCATGAAATGACTAATGCTGTCCAATTGATCAATGGCAAGTACGAAACAGAAGCTTCAGGGGGCATTACAGAAGAAACCATTGCTGACGTAGCCCATACTGGAGTGGATTTTATTTCAGTGGGAGCCCTCACTCATTCTGTGAATAGTTTGGACATTAGTTTAAAGGCCGTGGATGCCCTATAAAAATTCATATTCTTACTGGAAGGGCTGTTTTTTACTCTTATATTTGAAGCCCAATTAGTAAAATTACCCATGATCGTAAAGACTAAAAAATACAAACTGGAAACAGGCACCTATATTAAGTTGGGTCTAACCAATATATTAAAGGAACAATGGTGGGTGTTTATAATTTATCTGGTCATCTGTACCATGTATTTTGTGCTGCCATCGCATTGGTGGATTACCGGGGCTTCTATTGCCTTAGTGCTGTATGTTTTATTTTGGGTAATTCAATTTGCAGGTATACCACAACTTGAACAAAACAAAGTACTATTTGAAAAATTGGGCTATGAAATTGACAGTCGTCAAATCATGGTGAAGGTAAGTAGCAAACAAGGCATGCCTATTACTTGGGATATGATAAAACGAGCTACAATTGCCAAGGATTATTTTTTGTTGGTGGTGTCGAAAGCACAAATGATTCATTTGCCATTTCGGATTTTTAACAACGAGAACCAAATAAAATTCGTTGAAACCATTCTCCGCCGCAAAGGTTTAGTCAAATAGGTCCTGCTGACTTCCGGCCAAAGTTTCGATACAGTATTATTCCGGAAATTAAAGTAAAGGCTGCCATAGCATAATAGGCGTAAGTAATGTGCTCTCCTTCTGCGAAAAACGCCAGGGAAAATACCAAAGTAAACAGCACGCGCATAATGATGTTCAAAACACTGAACACACTGTTTACTCTACCAATAACTTGGTTTGGAATCTGATCAAACAAGTAACTGATTCGCAATACACGGGTACCGGCGTTGGCAAAGCCAAGAAGCAAGCCAGCCAAGAAGTAATAAGGTATTGACTTTAAAAGTGCACAAAGTAGTAAAACGAGAGTTGTAGTAAACATAAATAAGATGATAATCTTGGCTTTTGGTTCATTTTGAGTCCAGCGGCCAATAAAAATACCCGCCATAAGTGCTCCCAGCCCATACAGCACCTCCATACCCCCAAACACAGCTCCTCCGACTTTTAAGTAATTTGTAATATACATGGGCATGACGGTAAATAAACTCACCAACATTATTACAAAAATGGAATGTGTGAAAAAGCCAAAAATAAACACCCGGGGATTGTCCCTTAAGAATCTAAACCCCGTTTGCAATCTGGCAGAAAGCTTCTCGCGATCAACTTGAAATACTTTATCAGGTACGTAGCGAATAAAGAAGATAAGTACCACCGATGCAAAATAGGTTATGGCATCCAGAGTGAAAATTTCATGTATTTGCCAGGCCTCGATCTTTAAAGCGCCAAGTAGAGGCAGTTGTACATCCAAACCTTCTAACAAAACCACCGCTACGGCCCCTGCGATGACGTTGGTTGATTGCCCCACAATCTCTATATAGCTGGTTACTCTCGTGTAATGCTCTGGGCTGCTGATTTCTTGAACAAAGGCGTAAAGGTTGGGATAGTGCATTCTGTAGCCAAAGATCGTTATTGCAAAAACCATCACAATTAAGAACAAAGGGAGGTCGCCCATACTCCAACCAATGCCCGCTACCAGCAGTAGTATGGTACCCTCTACTAAGTTAGTAGCCAAAAACAACTTACGACGATTGAATCGGTCAACTAAAGTACCTGCAAATAGACCCCAAAATATGGTGGCAAAAGTCACCACAGCAAAAATTAAATTAAATTTTGATGAAATTCCTCTTTGAGCAAAATACCAAGGAATAGCCAGCATGGAAACACCTTGTGCAAATCCTGAAATAGCGTTCGCAGTGAACAATAAAAAAAGGGCCTTTTGGTTTTTCAATTATTCGTAAATTGCTCGGAGGATGACCTAGAAGTAATAGGTCGTAATATAAACCATATGGATCAGACGGAAACTGATTTAACCAAAATAGCAAAAATAAAAGCCGCTAGATTTTGTGCCTATCGCGAGCGTACACAAAAGGAGGTTCGGGAAAAAGTACACAGCTACGGATTATTTGGAGACGATGCGGAATTGGTAGTATCTGAACTGATAACGGAAGGATTTATCAATGAAGAGCGCTTTGCAACTTCCTATGCTGGTGGTAAGTTTCGCCTGAAGAAATGGGGTAAATTAAAGATCAAACAAGGGTTGGAGCAACATGGACTTACCGTCTATTGTGTAAACAAGGGTTTAGCAGCTATAGATGATGAAGCCTACCTAATTACTTTAAAAACACTGCTGGAAAAAAAGTGGGACCAACTAGAAGTTGCGGACGTTTTCATCAGGCGACATCAAACTGCCCGATTTTTAATAGGTAAGGGATACGAGCCAGATCTAATTTGGGAATATCTTAAGAACTACTAATCGTTGGTTATCTGAACTTTTGGTATGTCGTATACCAAAATTACCTGCTTGTTTGATATTTGTTCCAAAATAGGTCGAAGAATCAATTCAGCGTGCTCCTTGGTCTGAGTTAGGATCCCTGAACTTAAGGCAGATTCCCGTATTTGACTTTCCGCGCTTTTATAAGCTTTTTCTATAAATCCTTTTTCATTGGTAAACATACCTGTCTCTAGGGCGTAGACCCGAGTTTTATTCAGGTCCAATTTAAAATAACAGATTTCTGGAGCAGGCAGCTGTACGAGCAGCGTATCTCCGTTCATTTGTAAATCTTTTATTTCCAATTTGGTTAAATCCAGGCACCCTACGGCCTCGCCATTGGATATTAAGACGGCTTTCGAATCTCCCTCTAATTTGAACAGGTTGTAGAAATCCTTGCCAATCTTTTGTATTTCAGTGATTTCCTGAAAGTGATATTTGGTAAGTTCGAGTTTTCCTAAATCTTCTATACGCTCCAGAACCAAGTTTTGAACCTCGCTATCGTTAGTACTTGATTGAGGCAAAAAATTAATGTTGGACCAGTTATTCCAAACCAGATAGCCACATATCAGTAGGAATATCCAAGGGAAGAGCCAAAAGGCAATTTTTAATAGTCGCATTGTTGATTACCTGGTGTATTTAGTTGAATTACTGCCTAATTTATAAAAAAGATAGTAGATTTAATTTACAATGAACACCAACCTGCGCGACGGCCTAAATTTTGCTTCCAAATTCACTTTCACGCGTGGTTTAAATGCTCTAAGGGTCCTAAGTAGTTACTACTACTCAAAATGGACAAAGAAGCCGCAGCAATGGGGCTTGCCAGTTAGTATTTCCGTAGAACCTACCACTAGTTGCAATTTACGCTGTCCCGAGTGTCCCAGTGGACTTCGAAATTTTACACGTCCCACGGGAATGCTCTCTATGAACCTCTATCAAAAAGCTTTGGATGAATTGGCCCCCAGCTTATGGTACCTTTTGCTTTATTTTCAAGGAGAGCCCTATTTACATCCTCAGTTTTATGATTTGGTGCAAAGCGCCTCTAAAAAGAAAGTGTATACCGCTACATCTACCAATGGTCATTTTCTTACTTCAGAAAATGCCCGCAAAACCGTGGAATCGGGATTGGATCGATTGATCATCTCCATTGACGGTACCACCCAAGAAACTTATGAAAGTTACCGAATTGGTGGCAGACTAGATCGAGTAATCAAAGGGACCAAGGAAATAATGGCCTGGAAGAAAAAGCTGAAAAGCAAAACCCCGCATGTTATTTTCCAGTTTTTAGTGGTTAAGCCCAACGAGCATCAAATCTCTGAGGTTAAATCTCTAGCCAAGGAACTGGGAGTTGACGAAGTAGGACTTAAAACGGCACAGATCTACGATTATCAACAAGG
>JAJCYK010000128.1 GCA_029262935.1 Cytophagales bacterium
CATTTGCACGTGATTTGCACGCAAAGCGTCCCACCTAATAAGCTTGTAATTGGCTAAGAAATTATCGAACTTAATCTAATACTAAGAGCAGATTTTAATCAGCTAAGCTATTTTTTATGGAAGTCATCTGCCTGGAAACGGAAGCTTTCTATTCCCTGGTCGAAAAAGTAGTAAGTCAACTACGTGAAAAGGAGGACCAGAAAAGCAACAAATGGATCCGATATGAGGAGGCCATGGATCTTTTAGGTATTAAATCCAAAGTAACACTGCAAAAGCTCCGGGACGAGGGTAAGATCCGATATACACATCCTGAAAAGAAGATCATTCTTTATGACCGCAAGTCCATTGAACAATATTTAGAAAAACATGCCAAAGAAACTTTCTGACTGTGGAAATTCCAGATGAATATTTAAAGGGTTTTAACAGTGGGTACCTGCTAAGAAAACATCAACCAATTTTGGCCAAGGAATTGACCAAAGGTTTGAAAGGTAAATCTCCATACATCTCTGGCTTAAAGGCGGGTGGCAAAGAATATGAAAAAGAGCTGGATCAAAAACTGGAACGCATGAAACAATCTAAACAGGTTGAACAGCGTAGTAAAGGGCGTGGATTGAGTATGTGAATGCTAAAACGAAAACTGGATTTTTGGTTACCGGAATATTAAGAAGTATAATTAAACTACGTCCGATTGTAGTCCAACATATCATTTACGATAATTCCTCTAGATAAATTGGTGTTTACTTCTATTGCAAGTGCAAGTTTCATACCCATATCAAGATAAATTATTAAGGAACCAAAGAGGAGAGAAGTGGAAGGATGTTGAAGGGTTTGAAGGTTCCTATCAAGTTTCCAACAAAGGCCGCGCCAAGTCGCTGGATCGATATGTAAATCATAAATCAGGAAAGCCCGTTCTGGTAACATCTCAAATACTAGCCCAAACTACCTATCGATATTTCAACAGACTAACCAAAGACTATACCGTGGCTTTAAGAGTGGCATTTTCTAAAGATGGAGCTCGCCATGATTTTCAAGTGCGTCGTATGGTATACCAAGCATTCATAGGCAAACTCAAACTCAATAAAGGCGTAATCAATAAAGATGGTGATGGTTTTAACAACATGGTGAATAACCTAATTACGGCTAGTGCAAGTGAGCGCCAAAAAAGAAGTATAGCAAGAGGTAGGCAAATTCCATGTCTGATAAACCTAGATCGATCCAAATTCAAAAAGACTTGGGGCGGTTACAGTCGCAGTAAAAAAGTAATTCAACTTACTCTTGATGGTAAGCGCATTCGCACCTTCCCAAGCATCAGGGAAGCCAGCCGTCAAACCGGTATTGATGACAAAAGCATTATTAACGTAGCTAAAGGACGCTGGTCGCATACCCATAATTTTGTATGGAAATACTGGCATCTAGAAGATCGCAAATCCCTTTCTGACAAAGGTTCTCGATAGCTCGCTTAGGCATTTGTCTAGACACCCCAAAAACTACGGCTGTCGATCTTCTTTTTTAAATTTGGACAATAGTTAGGCTGATTTTCTTAGGATCAGTTAAGATTGTGACAATTTTCTCATTAATAATACGGATAGCCTAGGTTAAGTTGAATGGTGGAGTATAATGTAATAAAAAAATCAAGAATTTCCGGAATCAAATAGCGGATGGAGGCAGCCTGTCATTATCCAGCAGTTTAAATACTGGCTCTTAATTTTCACTCGACCATCGAACATTCTTCTCTAACTAACTCAATTTTCTAGTAAAAAATGACCCCAATTGCATCTTGATTTCAAAACTTTCGAACTGAATTCTTGGAACCTGGATGTATTGTCTGATTCTATCAAAGAAAGTATCCCTTTCTATGGAGCATTTTCACTTAAATTTCTTACATGCGTATTTATACGTGTTTGTGGCCAAGTCCCTTGAGCAGCTGGCATGGTTCTCAATAATTTAGAGTGAAAGTCTCTTGTAAAAAAGTTAAAAGGTTTTCAAGTTGTTACCCGTGTAACATTTTCGCCACTTTTGGCATTTTATTTTGATTTTTTACCCTCAGATTAATTGAGGATTTAACTCTCATTTGCTTCAGAGCTAAATTTTGGAACTCATCGGCTTCCCATCAATGGCCAAAGAAGTTTCATTGGGAATGTAATATGTTCCCAGTTAGTGCTCTTTTAATACACTAAAATTAACAATACTAACGAATCATTGCCTGTATTCACGGAGTATTGGTATGCCTAAAAATTCGGGTGTTCATATATACCTTAGGTCAGAAAATAAAATTGTATTGCTTGAACTTACCATTAACTATGATAACCAAAATCAGACTTTATTTGATAATACTGTGTTTAGTAGTGTTCGTTTTTCCAACACTTGCTCAAGAGCGAGACCCTCAGATTGCCGAAGATGTTAGCGGTTTTTCACTAGGATCGGACGATTTGGGATCTATTGCCAACAGTGTTAATTTGTTCACTGGAGAGGTGGCTCTTCCCATGAGTTTGGTTTCTCTTCCTAGCACAGGAGGGTTAAATGCGGGAGTTGGTATTTCCTATTCCAGCACTGGAGTACGCCAACAAGCCACAATTTGGAATCTAGATGCATCCACCGGAATTTTAGGTTTAGGGTGGAACCTTGATTTACCCAAAATAGTGGTGGATCATAAGGAAACTGGGGCTATAGAGGATGATGAATACTTCTTAGTTGAGGGTGGAACTTCTAACCGGTTGATTCGCGCAGCCGGAACCTCTGCTGAACGAGAATATACCGCCGGTAACTACCAGTTTTGGAAAATCATTTATAAAACTTCAACAGAAACGTGGGAAATAACCAAAGAGGACGGAAGCCTTCATATATATGGGGACAAAAATAGTACTCGAAACACCGTTCAATATGGCATACGCTGGGGTAATTGGATTGGTAATAGCAGTATTACTACCGGACAGTCACAACAGGCCATTGTTTGGAACTTATCTGAAGCAAGAAATGCTTGGGGTGAGGCTATTACTTATGAATATGATCTTGTAGAAAATCTAGTAGGGGGAACGTCTGGAAAATTACAAACCGAAGCATCCTACATTAAAACTATTACTACGCCTACCGGAGGGAAAGTAGAATTCTTATATGCTAATAAACTTACCTATGAATATCAGGAACCTCATATCGAGCAAGTCGAACCAGATGCGTACCAAGAACGCTATGAAACTAAATTTTTGAATAAAATTGAGGTATGGAGCGATTTTGGGCTTAAACTAAAAACCATTCGGTTTGGGTACAGTATGGTCGGAAGCGGTAACCTCTCAAAGCGTGTGCTTACTGATATTATTCCTGAAACTAATGCTGGTGAAAGTCTACCTGGTGTCTCTTTTCAGTATTTAAGTTCCGGTTCGAGCATAGGATGTCTTAACAAGGTTACTAATTCCTGGGGCGGCACGGCAGAATTTGTATATAGTACAGGCTTAACCATTTCACATTCTAATAGAAATCTGACTATAAATGCTCCTTCGGGATACGCCGAACCTAATGTATGGCAGGGTTCAGATTACGTTATAGTCTCCTGGAGGCAATTGAGCGGGAGCAGCCATGAAGAGGGCAACCGCAGTTTAAAGTTATATGCTTATCAATGGGAAGGTGAATGGAAAGAGCAGTTACTACACACCATTTCTAATGTTCAGCACGAAATACCTCCAGGTTCATATGGTTTTAACCCTATGGATGATTTCCAGCTAGCAACCAGTGGCAACTTTTTTGCAGTCTTGAAAAAGAATTACTCGGCAAATTATTATACTCTATACCTGTACCATAGAAATGAATTAATAAGAGGAAGCTGGCATACAAATACCTATACACTA
>JAJCYK010000129.1 GCA_029262935.1 Cytophagales bacterium
TTCATCCAGAAGAGGACTTTACCGAAGAACGAAAAGAGCAATACTTAACACACCACGCGCTGTCCAGAATAGAGATGTCCAGCATCCTTTTCTTCTTAGGCATATTGATGGCAGTAGGGGCGTTGGAAACTTTGGTAATTGGCGGTGTAGGTACATTGAGATTCTTGGCAGAAGGTCTAGACACGGCCATACCAGACCAAAATATCGTAATCATGTTGTTGGGAGTGGCTTCAGCTATTATTGACAATGTTCCTTTGGTGGCGGCTTCCATGGGTATGTATCATTTTCCTATGGATGATTATTTGTGGCATTTTATAGCCTACGCTGCGGGTACTGGAGGAAGTATGTTAATCATTGGAAGCGCTGCGGGAGTAGCAGCCATGGGTATGGAGCGTATCGACTTCATTTGGTATTTAAGAAAGATCAGTTGGTTGGCGGCTATCGGATTTGTGGCTGGGGCCGTGCTATACATTTTGCTAAACTAGACCAATTGCCTTAGGGCTAGTTCAAAACCAACTTCTGATAAATTTTTATTGGAGGAGTTGATCTCATGAATTTGCGATAGCGCCTTACGGATAGTATCGGAAGTGTCTAAGAAAATAGCGTTGTCGGTTACTTCAACTTCACCTCCCATTAAATAAGCAAAAACCCTAGCCATGCCACAATTGGCAATAAAATCAGGAATAACCGCTACTTGCTCATCTGCAAAAGCCATAGTTGTACCAAAAAATATTTCTGGGTCATCGAAAGGGACATTGGCGCCACACGATACCACTTCCAGTTTGCTCGCTATCATGCGCTGTACCTGATCCTTAGTGACCAGCCGAGAAGCAGCAGCCGGAACGAAAATTTCACACTCCAGATCCCATATGAGCTGATTTGTCGTTTTGAAATCGATCATCCCTGGATGACTTAATTGGTGGTCTTTTCGATTTAGAAATAGGTCATTTATTTCATCAAAGGCAAAACCCTGGGCCTTAATTAAACCGCCCATCTTGTCAATGATGCCTACTATTTTTACTCCCATTTTTGAAAGGTAATATCCGGCGGCTCCACCCACGTTCCCCCACCCCTGTATGATCGCTCGTTTTTGCTCAATATTACCACCCCATATGCTATAGTAGTGTTGTATTGATTCAGCCACCCCATATCCAGTAATCATATCTGCCACAGTAAATTTTCTGGACAAGTCAGGGCTATAATGACTGTCTTCAATTACTTTTGACCCGCCTTGTCTCAACTGTCCTAACTTACGAATCTTTTGAGGGTCAGTTGCCTGATAGTGACCGTTGACCACTCCTTCCTGTGGGTGCCATAACCCGTAATCTTCAGTAATAGGAATTACTTCATGAATTTCATTAATATTAAGATCTCCGCCGGTACCATAGTAGTTCTTAAGCAGAGGGAATACTGCGCGATACCATCGTTCCAATACCCCCTTTTTTCTTGGATCTTTTGGGTCAAAATTAATTCCTGATTTAGCACCACCAATAGCGGGTCCCGAAACGGTAAATTTTATTTCCATGGTTTTGGCCAATGATTCAACTTCTCGTCGATCCAGACCTATGCGCATACGTGTACCTCCCCCAGCTGCGCCACCTCGCAGGCTGTTGATTACCACCCAGCCTTGAGCATCAGTTTCAGGATCATTCCATTCAAATACAATGGCCGGGCTATTATTTTCGAATTTCTTTAACAGTTCTTTCATGGAATCCAAGGTCTCTCATGGCCGCAAATGTACTAAAAATATAAGGCAAATATGAATAGTTAAAAAAAGTTAAAACCTGGGATTTTTAAGGTCATTTAGTGTCCTTTGGGGATTCATTGGATTATACTTGTAGCATTTAGTTTACTTATGAATCTGACTGTCGACATAGGCAATACCCGAGTTAAGGTTGGTGTTTTCTCCCAAGGAGAACTTGTACACTTATCCGTGGTGGAGGAATTAGGTGAGATTGAGCAAATACTGAGTCAATGGGAAATCGATAAAGTAATGGTCTCTACTGTTCGGAAAGATGTAAGACACTTTTTTGAAAACATTTCGACTTCCAAACCTGTACAATTTTTGGACCACCATACCAAAGTGCCTATAGTCAACTTATACCATACCCCAGAGACCTTAGGTATGGATCGTTTGGCAGTAGCCGTGGGGGCAAGCACTTTATACCCGAATCTTCCGTCTTTAGTAATAGATGCTGGTACGTCGATAACCTATGACTTCATCGATCAGCAGGCCAACTATCACGGTGGCGGGATCTCACCGGGAATTGATTTGCGATTCAGATCCCTAAATGACCATACCAGCAAATTGCCGCTGATAAATGGCAATTGGGAAGAAGTTCCATTAATAGGTAATACCACAGAGTCGTCCATACGCAGTGGGGTACTTAACGGTGTGACGTCAGAAATTGAGGGAATAATTCGGAGATATGGGGATAAATTCCCAAATTTGAAGGTTTTATTGTGTGGCGGGGATGCGACTTTCTTTGAAAGTACGATAAAAGCCCCCATCTTTGTGGTTCCCCATTTAGTTTTAATAGGATTGAACAGGATTTTATTGCATCATGCAGAGGGTTAGTAAATTCATAATATTAGTACTCGTTTCCTTGAGTTTGACCAACTACTTGTCAGGCCAAAATACGTATAGCCCTTACAGTGTAATCGGCGTTGGTGATATCGCTACCATGAGTCTTACTCACAATAGGGCTATGGGAGGACTTGGCATCAGTAATGGCGACGCATTTCATCTCAACAACAAAAACCCTGCTCTATTGACGTACAATAGGGTAGTAGTATTTGAAGCAGGAATTGTCACAGAACAGAAGTCATTAAAAACCACGGACCTTTCGCAAGACAATTTTACTGGGGGATTAAATTATCTTGTTATCGGGTTTCCCGCAATTCGAGATAAATGGACCATTAGTTTTGGGTTAATGCCCGTGACTACCGTCAACTATCAAAGTAATGAACTGGGGTTCATATCTGGAGGAACTTCCCAATTGGTTACCACCTTCGAAGGTACTGGTGGAATTTCCCAGGCCTATTTTGCTACCGGTTTAAAAATTACCGACAGGTTGTCTTTAGGGTTAAGAACCTCTTATATCTTTGGAAGCATACGTAAAGAAACCGTCTTCTTTGTAGAAGAAACTAGTTTCCAGACGGCAGCAGTGGAACGAAATTCCTTTTCTGATATCGCCTTAGGTTTGGGTGCGGCTTATAGTGTAGAGCTTAAGAAGGATGAAAATTATCTTAACTTTGGTATTACTTATGATATTGGAGGTGACCGAAACGTCTCGCGCTTGGAGCGTTTAGAGCGACGGGATTTGAGCAACGATCTAATATCTCCTGATGACACCATTCCTTATCTAATCACAGACAACATAAAGGGAAGCATAAAACTGCCCTCCACCGTAGGTTTAGGAGTTTCTTTTGAAAAGCGTTTTAAGTGGACGATTGGGGTAGATCTAACTCTTGGACAGTGGTCGGACTATCGAGATTTTTCCGGAGCGTCCATTGGATTGAAGAATCAGACGGATTTTATCATAGGTGGAAGTTGGACCCCAGATTTGTTTGCAACATCCAATTATTTGAAAAGAATCACATATAGGGCAGGAATCAACTACAAGCAAACTCCCTATGTAGCAAATAATCAAGACATTAACGATTTTGGTATCAATTTTGGTGTAACATTACCGTTGCGTAACTTGTCTAGACTAAATCTCGGATTTGAAATAGGGCAAAGAGGCACTACCGATAATAATCTTATTCAGGAGAACTATTTTAAAGCGTTTCTTGGAATTACGGTAAATGATAATAAATGGTTTATTAGAAGAAAATTTGATTAACTCATGAAAATGAATACAAAACTTACCCTCATACTAATGTTTTTGGCTGTTTCTGGAGCTTTTGCTCAAAATGGATGGAATTGGCCAGAGGACAAAACTACTGCCGAAGAGAAAAACGTATTATACACCGATGCGTATAAAACCGGTAATTTCGAAAAAGCCTTAGAATCCTTATCGTGGTTGCATGAGCATGCTCCGGACCTTAACCCCTCAATCTACATTAATGGCGCTAAAATTTATGAAGGTCTTGCGCAAAAATCACAGGATGCTGCCGGTAAACTGGCCTTTCAGGACAAAGCTTTGGAAATGTATGATCTTAGGATTAAATACTTCAATCAAGAGGCCAACGTACTGAATAGAAAAGCTTCAAGTGCCTATAAATTCTTTCGTGCAAACAAAGCGAAATACCCCGAACTGTTGCAGCTTTTCGATAAGGCGTTAGAGCTTAATGGTCCAAAATTCTTCGATGGCAATACCGTAGCTTATATGGATCTCATACGCAGGTACCAAAAATCTGGTGGTACACTAACAGATGACGATATCCTGGAAAGATACGATAGAATATCTTCTGTGCTAAGTACTAAGAAAGGGGAGAAGTACGAAACCATGCAAGGGCAAATTGATGGAATGCTGTCCGAAATTGTAACAGTGGATTGTGACTTTGTTGAAAAGAATCTTGGTTCTAAATATAAAGAAGAGCCCAGCAATACCAAATTGGCCAAAAAGATCATTCAACTTTCCCTAAGTGGGAAGTGTACGGACAGCCCCTTGTTTATGGATGCTGCCAAGGGTGTATTCGAAGCTGAGCCAGATTTTGGGATGGCCAAAGTTATCGGACTCAAGTGCAAAGGCAATGGTGACAATGCTTGTGCCAGTAAATACTTAAATAAAGCATTGGAGCTTACGGAAGACAATACCAAAAAAGGCGAAATCTATTTAGCGCTAGCTGGTTTAGAGGTCGATAGAGGTTCAAAGTCCGGTGCGCGTGATTTCTACCGGCGCGCCGTCTCCGCCGACCCTAGTTTGGCAGGAAGGGCTTACGCCAGTATTGGAAACTTGTATTTCTCCAGTTACAATGGTTGTAAAGCCGGGATAAGTAAAGTGGATGACAGGGGTTGCTACTTAGCTGCATATGAAATGTTCAAAAGAGCTGGGAACACCTCGGCCATGAATCGAGCAAAAGATCAATTCCCATCGAAAGAGGAAGTATTTTTGGAAGGTAAGGCAGTAGGGGGAAGCTTATCTGTAGGTTGTTGGATCGGTGAAAGCGTTACCATTCAAACTCGAGATTAAATCAAATAAACCAATAAAAAGAAGCGGTCCAAAAACCGCTTTTTTTTATTTTAGCACTATGAGATTACTTCAAAGGTCTTTAATTTCATTTGGCTTAGTGCTAGCTAGTCTTATGCTGGTACTTGCCTGTGAAGACGGCAAAGACGACGACCAGGAAGTAATCGTTTATGAAGGGCCGATTTCCGAAGTAAGAGACTTAAAGCTTTGGTATAGTGATTCGGCCGTGGTTCGACTCATGGTGCAGTCGGCATTGATGATGGAGTTTGAGAACGGAGACCACGAATACCCAGAAGGTATCTATGTAGAATTCTACGAAAAAGACAGCACCATATCTTCCACTCTTCAAGGCGATCAAGCCTATTTTACGAAAGAAACCAATACTTATCGTACCTGGGGTAATGTAAAACTTATAAGTTTAAAAAATGCCCAAAAGTTGAGCACGGAAGAACTGTTTTG
>JAJCYK010000130.1 GCA_029262935.1 Cytophagales bacterium
CTACATTCACCTAAGTTTCTGCCTTTGGAAACACCTACCTTAAAAACCGGAATTGAAAGTATGAGTTACGCATTAATTGGTCTATTTCAAACGCAAAATGCTAAAGACTAGGGATTTGCAGCTGTACAATTGTACCATTCCCTTGCTCTGATTTTAGTTTGATCGACCCGTTTAGCTTTTCTATGGTTTCTTTAACTATGTAAAGACCCAAGCCTGAACCATGATTGGTATCGGTAGCCCGGTAAAACATACGAAATACATTGTTAATGTGATCTTTCGAAATCCCTATACCATTATCTTTAATGGTGATATAAGCATATTTCGGTTTCACCTGGATTTCTACATTAACCTTAGGAGGCTTCCCGTTATGATATCGGATAGCATTGGAAATTAAGTTGTTAAAAACCACTTTCAATCGACTTTCATCGGAATAGAAGGGCTTTTGTTGTTCGATGTTGATTACCTTATTGACTTCCTGATGATCAATATAACGCAATTGTTCAAAAATATCTGAGATGATCTCCTTAAAGGAAATTTCATTTTTGTTCAGCTCCAATCTCGAGTTTCTGGATAAGTTTAAGATGTCCTTGATAAAGAGGTCTTGTTGAGTAACGCTTTTAGACATCATATCCAAGTACTTTTGCACCATCTTTTTGTCCTTCTCTGTCTTGGCCAAATTCAACAGACCCAGTACAGAACTAATTGGGGCCCTTAGGTCATGAGAAACACTGTAAACGAAGCTGTCTAATTCCTGATTGGTTTTTCTTAACTGTTTGTTAGTGCTTCTGGTTTTCTCTTCGGCAGTCTTTCGAAACCGTATTTCTTCGTGCAACTCTTTGGTGCGTTCCGCCACGGTAGCTTCCAATTTTTCATTAAACTGCTCTACGGATTTTTGAGCTTCCTGTCTTTCTTGTACGGTGGTGGTAAGTACAATGGTACTAATACAAAATACGCCAATAAAGATTTGCAACATCAGTAAGCTGTGATGACTGGAGTCCATAACAAAAGGCCCCCTACCCTCAAGGGTAAACAGCACCGCCAATAATGACACTAAGAGAATTCCCGATATGGACAATTGCAAGTTGAAACGAAATGCCAGCCACAAGAAGAAGGGTATCACTAAATAAGGAAATGACTTCCCTATAATGGGAGAAAAATAAGGTATGGAAGTTAAAATCAGTACTGAAATCAAGCACAAAGCAAATACCGTAACTTCCATTGCCAAAGATCGATTCCATTGGAATACAAATCTTCTGAACCAAGAAAGAATAAAAGGTGTAAACAACAAGATTCCCACCATATCAGCAATTACCCAAAGCAACCAGGTTACCAATATGGATGACTGTAAATTCTCCGTAATACCCATCACCAAAATGTGATACGTGGCACCAGCCAAAGCCGTGATCAAAGCAATCCCCATAAACTTAAAGGTATCACCAGCCCGTTCAAATAGGTTCTCCTTCTTAAAAAATTCAATCAATAATCGATAACCTAAGATTATTTCCGCAGTGGATCCGAGGGCCAATAAAATGCTAGTAAAAGCTTGCGACCAGCTTAGGGTACCCTGTAAAAGATAGAAGCACCACGCATGGGCTGCAAATGATCCTGCGGCTATTGCCGGCCATATTTTACGTCCGTACAAAAACATCATGGCTAGACCGATGCCACTTGCCGGGAGTATTGCAGTAGATTGAATGTCTTTAAACGATAACCAGGTACCTCCATATACCGCCAAGAAATAGATGACAGCTAGGACCGTCACCCGAAGGTCATTGCGATCTATTTTCATGGATATGGCTTTCATGTGTGGGGGGAGAAGCCTAAGCAGGCTGCTGGTACATAATGGGTAGGTAAAAATACGCTTTAATTGCTAGGGTTCAGCACCTATTTCACCCTGGTACCTTACACATGTAAGGTCATACTCCTTTTCTGAAAAGGTTTTAGCTCTTTCCTTACCCTATCTGACTGATTATCATCGGTTTATATTTTCATCAATATAGTGGTCTACAACCTCCTCTAAGATCGGTAAGGTCAGCGTACCTTGAGACAATATCACGTCATGAAATTCGCGAAGATTAAAGGCGGCTCCTAACGAATTTTGGGCTTTTAATCGCAACTCTTTTATCTTTAGTTCCCCCAATTTATACGATAAGGCTTGCCCTGGCCAACTAATATACCGATCTGTTTCCGTGGTAATTTCATGGATCGATAATGCAGTATGATCGGTCATATACTGCAAAACTTCCTCCCTCGTCCATCCAAAAGCGTGAATTCCGGTATCAACCACCAACCTGCACGCTCGCCACATTTCATAAGTCAATCGCCCAAAATCGGCATAGGGGTCCTCATATATGCCCATTTCTTTACCCAAATACTCAGAATATAGGCCCCAACCTTCTCCAAAAGCGGATATATATAGATTTTTTCGAAAAGGACTAAAGCCGGTCAATTCTTGTGACAAGGCGAATTGCAAATGATGGCCAGGTACGGCCTCATGAAGAGTAAGTGCTGGAAGAACATAGAAAGGCCGACTGGGTAAATCATAAGTATTGACCCAAAAGTACCCCGGAGAAGCACTATTGATGTCCGCAGGAATGTATCGCCCTCCAGTATATTTTGGAGCTAAATGAACGGGCACCGGTGCAACCCCATAAGGTTGGCGAGGGAGTTTTCCAAAAAATCGAGGTAGTGCAGCATCTGCCTTTTTGGACAAAAGTGAAGCATACGCTATCAATTCCGCTGGGTCTTTTGCATAGAATTGCGGGTCTTTCCTAAGTACGCTGATGAATTCTTTTAGTTCACCAGTAAAGCCTACCTCCTCCATCACAACAACCATCTCCGCTTTGATTCTTGAAACTTCCTCCAAGCCAAGTTCGTGAACCTGCTTGGCGGTAAGCTTGAGAGTAGTAAAATGATCAATACGCTGCTGATAATAAGCTTCACCATTAGGCAAACTAGACGCTCCCAAGTCGGTCCGGGTTTGAGGTATATATTCCTCTTCCATAAAACGACCGAACGAACGGTAACCTTCTATAACCTGCATCACCGCCTGCTGGGCCTCTGCTTGCAAAACCGCTAGGCTCTCCTGATCTAGTTCTAATGTTATTTGCCTAAACGGTTCATAAAACGTGCTGGCTGCCGGATCATCAATCATGTGCGTCCGATATGTAACTTCATACCCTTCAAAAATAACCTTGGGCTGAGTAATACCCAGTTCTAAACCCTGCTTGAGTAGCTGGATGTGTTGGGTCACATAACCCGGAAATTGCTTTAGTCTTGAAATGTAGTTCTCGTAATCTTCTACAGTTTCAAAAGGAGTGTATGAAGGTAAAAAGGCAAAGGAGATATGAAAACCGGCGTCGGCCAATAATGGCATCAAATAGCTTTTGTATTGCACCGAGCTTACATGGTCTTTAAGCTGATAGCGGATTAGTTGGTATTCGATGGCTTGGTTTTTGGTCAGACCTGACAGCTCCCAAGAGTCCAGGACTTTTAATAAGGAATCATACACGCTTCCTCTTCTCTCATAATCCTCCAGTCGAAATGATCCTAGTTGATCGTTGGCGGTATTGGCACCTACTTGAGTAGCAAACATGGGGTATTCTTTCGTTTGAAAGTCCCAATAAAATTGTACCAAGTTTTCTAAATCTTGGCCAGGATTAGACTTGTTGTCGATGGGAATGGTACAATAGCTAAAAATTATTGTGAGCAGCAGGTATCTCATATAGGTAGCTTTTGATTGTATTGACAAATTAGATTTTGCGGGTTAATTTTCCTAAACCACTAAATCAATGATTATGCTTCAAATTAAGCAAGCAACTCCTGAGGATCAAGTAATATGGCGTCGTATGACTTTGGACCTGTGGCCCGAAGAGGAAGCCTCTGACATGGATGATCTCTTTTTGGATATTATCAATGATCCCTTGAAGACCACACTAATGGCTTGGGCTAGATCAGAGGCAGTTGGCTTGGTATATCTCAGCAGTCGCCAAGATCATGTCGAAGGGGCTTTAACCTACCCAATTGGCTACATTGAGGGAATTTATGTAGTTCCTTCCCTACGGAGGAGTGCTGTAGGTCAATCCTTAGTAGTCCAAGCCGAAATATGGTGCCAAAAGATGGGATATCATCAACTGGCTAGTGATGTGGAAATAGGTAATGACGCCAGCCAGAATTTTCATGGGAAAATGGGTTTTGAAGAGATTAACAGAGTGATCTGTTATTGCAAGAAATTAAAGTAAAGCAATTTGGGAATTCCCATTATATTTGCTCTGACATTACAACTTAGATTGGGGCATGAATAAAGATCATTCATTCGCACAAGATGATGTTCGTCCTGAAGCATGGGCTTGGGAATTCTATGAGATCAGGGCCGAAGTAAAAGCGTTGGCAAGCTACGAGGATTTGAATTTTCGTCTTACAAACTCCGGTGGGCAACACTATTTACTAAAAATAGCCGCATTAGGTACCACTACTGAAAACCTAATCGCTCAAAATCAAATACTTAACCATCTCTGTCAAGTCAGCAACGATGCCCAAGCCTTTCCTGTGCCTATAAAAGGTAACAACAGGCAGGACATGTTCCCTATTGAAATAAATCAACAGACTCGATGGCTACGATTATTGAACTTTTTGGAAGGGCACTTTCTTCATGAAGTAGTACATAGCTCCGCGCTTTTACAACATTTTGGAGAGTTTTTGGGTAATCTCAATACAGATTTGAGTCAACTGTCAATACCTGCTTTACGACAAAAACGATCCCCTTGGGATTTACAATATGCTTTGGATTGTGAACCCTATATTTCAACCATTGGAGACGCTCATTATCGAAGATTGGTGCGCTATTTTTTGCAACAATACAAAAACGAAGTGTTTCCAAAATATGCTAATTTACCCCAGTCTGTTATTCACGGAGATGCAAATGATCACAACGTCTTGGTACAGGGGGAGCGGGTTTCCGGCCTGATCGATTTTGGAGATGCGGCCTACTCTCATCGAATTCATGAATTGGCAATTGCTTTGCCTTATGTAATGATGGGAAAAGACGACCCCACTTGCGTGGCGGCAGAAGTGGTAAAAGGCTATCATCGTGCCACTGCCTTACATCCGTCGGAGTTGGAGGTGTTGTACCACTTGATAAATGCTCGCATGGCTGTAAGCTTAACCATGTCATCTTTCAGCATTGAAAAGGATCCGGAGAATACTTATTTGGTCATTCATCAAAACCCCGTTAAGAAATTACTGGACAAAATGTTGTCTATTAATCCTATCTCTTTTGAGAACCACTTGAAACAAGCTTGTCAGCTGGATTTGACTCCCATAATTCCAGTTGCTGAGCAATTAATTACGCGGAACCTACACATCAGTAATGCATTAAGTCTTAGTTACCAAAATCCATTACGAATTCACAAAGGTGCCATGCAGTACTTATATGAAGCTGATGGTACTACCTATTTGGATGGAGTGAACAACATTTGTCACGTGGGACATTGTAATCCTCAAGTGGTAGCTGCTGCCTGCCAACAAATGGCTAAATTGAATACCAATACACGATATTTATATGCCCAGTTAAACGATTATGCGGCCCATTTGTGCAGTAAGTTACCGGAACCCCTATCTGTAGTCTTTTTTGTAAACAGCGGTAGTGAGGCCAATGATCTCGCTTTACGCATGGCACGTACACATACAGGTAACGTGGATTTTATAGTACTAGAAGGAGCCTATCACGGCAACAGCACGGCAACATTAAATATTAGTCCCTATAAATATCAAACCCCTGGAGGAAATGGGCCATCAGATTTTGTGCATGAGGTTCCAATGCCTGATGTCTATCGTGGTAAATACCGTTCCAGCCACCCCAATCCTGGTAATGCCTACGCCCAGGAAGTCCAAATAAAAATTGATGAGATCTTGAGTATTGCGGGGGGACCAGCAGGATTTATTAGTGAATCATTGTTAAGTTGTGGAGGTCAAATAGTACTTCCT
>JAJCYK010000131.1 GCA_029262935.1 Cytophagales bacterium
TTTCATTGATAAAAAAGGAAGCAAAAAATCTAGGCTGTTTCGAAATGTGGCTAAAAACTTTCGTTTCAAGCTAAAATCATCATAACTCGCCCTGACAGTAAAGGTCAGGGCTCAAACAACGATAATTTCTTCACGCTTTTCACTACAGTTTTATTAACGCCGATTTCTCAAAGGCCCATTTTGGTTTCAGGGAGGTTACTAATCTTCGGTATTGTTAATTGATAACATTCAACAAAATAGGTGCTCGTCATGCGAACGGTAGTTACGAAATCAGGGGTTTGAGCCGAGTGATCAACAGAATCTTTTAAGGTACTCTTTATGAACTCCGTATCATAAGTGGTTTGTGATTCGTTTTGGGTTTGTGTTGTAGTATTCTTACAAAGAATACCTCTTTAGTTGTTGGAAATTGGCGGGATGGTCGTTGGAATTATAGCAATTTACAGCATTTCTTGTATTGCACGTTGTTTGCCCTCAAGCCAGGCGGGCTCTTCCTTTTTTCATTGATAAAAAAGGAAGCAAAAAATCTAGGCTGTTTCGAAATGGGGCTAAAAACTTTCGTTTCAAGCTAAAATCATCGCAACTCGCCCTGACAGTTAAGGTCAGGCTCAAACAACGATAATTTCTTCACGCTTTTTCACTACAGTTTTCTTAACACCCATTTCTAATAGACAGTTAGTCCAGCATCGCCACCACCCTGGCCGGGGCGGCACTAGCTCCTACAATCTTCAAAGGAAATACGGCCACTTTAAAGCCACTATAGGGTAGGGCATCCAGATTCACTAACTGCTCCATATGGCAGTATTCTTTATCTTGACCCACCAGATGTGCTTCCCAAAAATATTCTGGGTTATTAGTCTCTTTATCCTTTTGAATCATATACGGCAACGGCAAATCCCAGCCCCAGGAGTCGATACCCATGACCCTGATGCCTTGGTCGATCAGCCATTCTGTAGCCGCTTTGCTCATCCCCGTACCTACTTTGTGAAACTCTTTGGTGCCGTTAAATTTATCCCGGCCTGTTTTAATCAATATGATCATGTTTGGCGTGAGGATCAATTGCTCTTTGTCTAGAAATTGCTTTATATCTTCGATAGTAATGGCTTCAAAATCAGGCTTATGTACCATGTCAATCACCAACCCTTCTCCAAAACACCAATCCAAAGGAATTTGATCAATGGTCTTAGCCGGTTGCCCGTTGCAGGTAGGTGAATAGTGCCAGGGCGCATCGATATGTGTAGTGGAATGCACCCCCATTTTCACAATACTGTCATCAGCCCAGCCTTGGAAATTTTTGGGAAACAAACGGAAAGGTAAGCCCAATAACCGCAGCAACCACTTGGCTTTTTTGTGTGGCTTGTGCTTGATCTTGACTTTCATAAACCAAGGATCTTGGCGGTTGTACTGGATAGGCTTGCTAAGGTCAATGATCTTCATAACTGCTGATTTAGCTTTAAATATGAAGAATTAAGTGACGAAATACGAATTTCAACCCTCCCGCTAAGTGTGTTAATGGACTTAAATAACACCGTAGGCGCGGCCTGTTTAAAGGAATACAAAAAAAATAGGATCCCAGCGAAACTGAGATCCTAGATTAGGGTTTTCAAATTTAAAGTACCACGAAATCTTCCGTGGTAAAACCATTGTTGAATTTAATTTCCGTACTGGTCTGTACCAGCGAGGGAGTTTCATCGAATTGACCTTCTTCGTTGGGGATATATGCCCGGCGTGTAGTAGGTAGCATAAGACCCTCCATTTCAGTGTACTCCACTTCCATTAACAATACCGGCTCTGTAACCTGTAAGGCAGGCAATGAAAATAGGAAACGATCCACTAGCTTCGTTTCAGGGTTAACAAACAAAACATAACTGTCATTTTCCGGTTTTCCCGTAGTTTCACTTTCATAGGAAACCGCTACTTTATCATATGTAGTGCCATTCACCTCTTCTTGACCTAAGTATTCATGTACCGTGCCGGGGTTGTCCAATTTAAAGTTCATTACAAACCAAAAGTAATTGGCTTTGCGTAAAAACTGCGAAAGGCCTATCGGTTCTTCATCCATCAGCTGTTCCCCATTTAGAGAAACCTCTGCTTTATCCTTACCGTCATAACATTGGATGGCTTCGCCCTCCTGTTCAGGGAATACATTGATTTGATGGCTGGAATACTTGGCCCAACTGTGCTCAGTGTCAAACATATAGCGCTCAGTACTAAGGTCCAATTTGTCCTCACTAGGATTGTGGTAGTGATAGGTAAATTCCACGTCTTTTAAAGACCAAAGGTTATCCCAACCACCCGCAGCAGCTTCCACCGCTTGAATTATAGAAGCAGGGTCGTTGACATCATATGTGATGACCACCTCTTCAGGTGTTTCTTCAGGAGCTTCAGCTACCGGCGTTTCTGCCGGCTTACTGCAGCCAAATACTAGTAATGCAAGAGCCGTAAGGCTAAAAATGTGCTTAATCATTTAGTTGAAATCTTTAAGTTGATAGTTTACTTGGTGTAAGTTACGAAGCATTGGACTATCAGGTTGGCCAATGGCTGACAATTCGGTTAAAATACCGCTTTACTCATTCCCAATTTTCCCTGCAAGCATACCAATTTGTAGTTCTACTCGTTTGATTTCCCGCAGCACTTGATTCTTCTGCATTTCCATCCATTGCCAGAATTTGTTGGCCATCACGGCTAGCATACAGAACCAGGCCCCAAATCCCCAACTCATCATTTCTCTTATTTCGATGGCTTGAAAGAACTTTACGGTACAGTATATGCCCAGACCAAATAATACGACCATGACAATCATGCTACCTATGGCTAACCAGCGCATACGGCCTTTGTACAGATCCGCGACTTGTTCCATAATGGGTAGTTCGTCAAGTTCATGATAAAAGGCCGCTTCGTCTTCACTCAAGGCTTGCTCTATTAATGCGTCAATTTCTTGTTTTTGCGTATGTTTCATAATATCGTTTTTTTAAATGTTCACGGGAGTGATAAAGCCTGGATTTAACCGTGCCAATAGGTATGTCCAAGGTCTCACTTATATCCCGCATACTTTGATTTTCCAGATAGAAGAGGGATAAAATGGTCTGTTGGTTTAGAGGTAACTTTTTCAACTCTAATTTTAATATGCCCAGTTTATCATCTTCATATTCAGAGCCTTCGGATTCAATCTCAATGCCTTCAATGGTCCGTCGTTGTTTTTGTTGACCACGTACCCAGGTGATGCACTTGTTGCTAGCAATACGATAGATCCATCCTTTAAATGCTGCGACATCTCTAAGATTTGGTAATCCTTTCACCACCGCTATCCAAGTTTCTTGAGCGACGTCTTTGGCCACCGCCGTCTCTCCTGTCATGCGATAGGCATGACGGATGATCTTTGGTTGCCAGCGTTTTACCAATACAGCAAACGCACGTCGGTCTCCATCTTTACATCGAAGGATCAGTAACTCATCTAGGGCTTGAGATTTGTTCATGGTTACTCTATAGTCGTGTCATCGGACCAGAGGTTCAATTTAGAGAATGATTTTTAACGTTTCCCGGTTAAATCGTTTCTCTATGACCTGGTGGGTGGTAGTGATGCTTTTTTGCAATAATGTGGTTAAATTGTCTTTCTGCCCAAAATAAACCATGCTGTCTCCATTACTACACCATCGCTATTGGATTTTCACCGTATTAATCGGCTTATATAGCCTACATACGGTTGCTCAAGTGGTGGTCAGTGGCAAAATTGTTGATGATGTCTCTGGCGAACCTGTCTTGTTTGCCAGTATTGGTATTGTCGATGCCTATCGCGGTACCTCCAGTAATGAGGAGGGGGAATTCATCTTAGAGCTGGATTCATTGCCCCAGGTATTGGAATTTGCCCACCTGAATTACCAGGCCCAACGGGTTGTTGTTCGATCTGCCGGGGCTATGGTCATCCGATTAAAACCGTCTGTTAATACTTTGGATGAGGTTACGGTATTGGGTAAGAAGGCTCCTAATCAATTAGTAGAAATTGTAAAAAAGGCTTTCTATAAAGTCAAAGCGGGCAGTAAAACCTCACGTTATGGTAAAGCCTTTTACCGACAAAAAACCCGCACAGAAGACGAATACTATGAACTGTATGAGATTTTTTTTGACACGAAATACAACAATCGAGGAATATACGACTGGGCCATACAAGAAGGGCGTTATGCTTTAAAAGGAGGTGATCGCACGAGTGAAAATCAAAGTTATGTTTTCAATAGAAACTTCACCTTGCTTAATCGGGTATTGACTACTATTCAGCCGGAGACCGAGGCATACATCATGCCCGTGCATCAAAACGTGGAATCCCTATATGAGTTAAAAGTCAACCGCATCTACCAATCTGCAGGTCGTACCATCACCGTTATAGATTTCTTAACTAAATCGAGCAGCACCATTCCGGGATTTAACGGACAACTCTTTATTGATATTAACTCCTATGAGATTTTAAAGATATCCGCAAGTGTACGGGATAATAACCTGAAGTTGGTGAAGCTGTCTGAAGAAGGCACTTGGGACGATTACAGCTTGAGGTATGAAATGGCTTTTAAAGGTGCTCCGGGAGAAGAACTGCTGCTTGATTATGTTGACATCACCCAATCCTTCGATTATATCAATAGCAATCAAATAAGGCAAAGGGTAGAAACGAAAGCATTCTTAAGTTACTATGAGTATTACACCCCGGTAAAATCTAAAAAGTTAGGGGGCAAGATTAGGGGCCGCAGTGATGCTGCGCTATTGGACCGGGTGGGCTATAACCAGGATTTTTGGCAGGACAATCCCCTAATAAAACGTACCCCCGTGGAAATGGAAGTCATTGCTTCTTTTGAAAGAGAAAACTCTTTTGGCACTATTTATTTGAACAACAAGCAGCTCATCGAATTTGATAAGGATGGATTTACGGCCAGCCCCGTTAGTGATGCCCTACTAGAGAAGTTCAACAACTCCAAGCATTTCTTGAAACAGCAAAAGTCCTATTTACATACAGATAAAAACAGGTATGCCCGGGGAGAGACTGTTTGGTACAAGGCCTACTTGGTGGATGCCCTGGAGCATCACTTGCAACCGGTACCCAGTTTATTACATATTGAACTGGTCAATCCTGACCACCAGGTTATCGCCCATCAACAAATCCAAATGCACCACGGCAGCGGGTTTGGGGAATTTAAACTCGCCGATAGCCTGAATTCTGGTCAGTATCGGTTAAGGGCCTATACCAATTGGATGAGGAATTTTGATGAGGCCTTTATTTTTGAAAAACCACTATCCATTTTCGGACCCGATCAGTTTCAGTCTACCCCGTCTACAGCTTCGGGTCTAGACTTGCAGTTTTTTCCAGAAGGAGGTGAATTGATCCACAATGTAGCCGCTAGAGTAGGTTTCAAAGCTATAAATGCTCATGGATTAGGCACTGCCTTGACTGCTCGAATTGTGGACAGCCAGGGGCAACAGGTTGCTCAATTACAGAGCAACGCTTTGGGTATGGGATCTTTTTTCATGCGGCCTAGGGCAGGGGAGTCCTACTTTGCAGAGGTTGATTTTGAAAGTGCTCCTCAAAAGTTTTCACTGCCAGCTGTAGCACATTCTGGATTTGGAATCTCCGTACGTCATATTAATTCTGAAACGATCAAAATAGTGGTGCAAACCAGTCCGGAAAAAGAGGGTGAGAATTTTTATCTGATAGGCCAGGTTCGTGGTATAATTTACTATAAAGCCGTGGGTAAAATTGTCCGTGGTTCAGCCATTCTAGAAGTGCCCAAGTCCAAATTTCCCACTGGTATCTTACAACTAACTTTGTTCGATGCGGCAGGACAGCCTAGTTGTGAACGTTTGCTTTTTGTAAACGATCAAAGACCTGCTGTAGCAGAGATCGATTTTAACAAGCGCCGGTATCGTCCCCGCGAACAGGCTAGTATAGCTGTAAAACTTACCGATGCCGAAGGCAAGCCTTTAGTTGGCAATTTGTCTTTATCCGTAACGGATGCCAACCAATCCATCCGATCGGACTGGGAAGAGAACATTGGCACTTACCTTTTGTTGAGTAGTGACCTCCAAGGGTACGTGGAAAGCCCCGGTTACTATTTTCAAGAACAAACCAAAGAGGTGCAAGTGGCCTTGGATGACTTGATGTTGACTCAAGGTTGGCGTAGGTTTTCTTGGCAGGATGTCATCCAAGAAAAACAATTACCCATCACGTTTTCCAGAGAGGGAGGTGTCACGATTTCCGGTACTGCTTCAGATGGACAGGGAAGAGCAGTGGCTAATCGCGATATCACCATGGTGGGCATCACCACCAATACCGGGTTTTACGAGACACGGACGGATGATTCAGGAAGGTTTGGTTTCCAGGATGTTGAAATTGTCGACAGTAGCCTGGTGGTTTTTAAAGTTTTGAAGTCAGGCAAAGATCTGGCGGTAAATATAAAATTGGCGGAGCCATCTATGTTAAAAAACTCACCGAAAGCAATGCCGTCAAAAATGGACCCTAATGAAATCAGGCGATACTTGGAATATGATCGCAACCGACGCCGGGATCTGGAAGATTACTTGGAGACAAAAATTTTGGACGAAGTAGTAATTGCAGAGTCGGCTATCGAAACGAACCAGCGCTTTCATAGTACACCAGACGTGGTAATTACGCCAGACCTTAAAAATCGCAGTTACAACAACGTTTATGAAATGATAAACGGCCGGGTACCTGGTATGATGGTTAACGGGAATCAAGTGACCATGCGTGGTGGTGGGTCGCCACTTTTTGTAATTGATGGTCTGGTAATCAACGAGTCATACAGCGTGAGCATGGTGCAATCAGATACTTTGAATACCAACATTCAAACCATCGACCAAAATCAAAACCCCGTAAGCTATCTCAACCCTAAAAATATTGATCGTATAGAGATCCTTCGTAACGCGGATGCTGCCATGTATGGTATTAGGGGGGGTAACGGGGTTATAGCCATATACACTAAAGGTTATTTAGGAGTTGTAGAGGACAATTATGAAGAATTGCGAGTGAGAGGTTTACACCAGGCCCGAGCGTTTTACCAACCGAAGTATCTGACCGATGATTTAGACAGCCCTCGCCCGGACCAGCGCATTACATTATATTGGTCACCCCAAATAATTACAGATGTAAACGGAGAGGCCAGCGTACGATTTTTTAATTCAGATAGAGCCTCCAATTTTGAAGTAGTAATAGAGGGAATTACTATCGACGGGCAGCCTATTTTTCTTAAACAGCAGTTACAAAAATAGCTTTTGTAGTTTTTGTGTTTATTATGATTTTATTTATTTAATCTGTTTGGATATAGATTCCAACTGTTTGGCGATGATTCAGATCACGTGAGCAGATAATGTGATTTGATCTTCATCTAGGTCAAATTGCCAAGTGTTTGTAGGGTCAATAATTTTTCCTAAATTTTAAGTTGCATACTTAGGCACAACCAGTGAAGCTACACCTTATTCTCTATTCAATTGGGATCTTTTTACTACAAAGCTGTGGTAACGGTTTGCCCCCACAGGTCCAAGCTGCTTACGAGGAATTACCAGAAACTGTAGATTTTAATTTTCACGTCAAACCCATACTTTCAGATCGTTGTTACACGTGTCATGGTCCTGATAACAACGCCCGGAAAGCGGAATTCCGGTTGGATACGGAGGCAGGAGCCTTTGCTGCATTAAGAGAAGGAGGGCACGGCCTGGTAAAAGGTAAACTGGCAAAAAGCGGGATAATTCAACGGATTACTAGCTCCGACCCTGAAATGATGATGCCTCCACCGGAATCCAATCTAAGCCTTAGTACCTATGAGATCGCCTTAATTGCAAAATGGGTAGAACAAGGGGCGCAATGGAAGAATCATTGGTCTTTTATCACTCCTACGAAGCCTGAACTAAAGGCTTGGGTAATGGATTCAGCTGTGGCTTACGGTGCCATCGATACTTTGATAGTCGCACAGTTGGCCCTAAAAGGATTGTCACAATCAGAGCCAGCGGCCAAAGAAACTTGGCTGCGACGGGTACATATGGATTTAACTGGTTTGCCGCCAACGCCTCAAGATTGGCAAACGTTTAACGAAGACAATTCCCCTCAAGCATTTGAGAAAGTAGTAGACAAACTTTTGGGTTCTGATCACTTTGGTGAGCGTATGGCCTTAGAATGGATGGATTTGGCCCGATATGCGGATTCCCATGGTTATCAAGACGATGGACTTCGCTATGCCTGGCCTTACCGGGACTGGGTCATTAAGGCCTTTAATGAGAACATGCCTTATGATAAGTTCCTGATCTGGCAGCTGGCTGGGGACTTGCTTCCAAACCCCACTCAAGATCAATTAATTGCCACATGCTTTAATCGCAACCATCCTCAAACCCAGGAGGGAGGAGTAGTGGCAGAGGAATACCGGGTGGAGTATGTGGCGGATCGTACCAATACTTTTGGCAAAGCCTTTTTA
>JAJCYK010000132.1 GCA_029262935.1 Cytophagales bacterium
TCAGAGCTTACCAATCAATCTGGGAAAGCTTTTTTTATCCGGTTAGTAAGCCCATTACCTAAGATTACAGAAGTATTAATTATTGACGGCAAGAGCCAAACCAAGTTTACTGGCAATACCAACCCCACAGATGTAGGGCAACAAGGTGCAGAGATCATTCTTCTGTTCCATGACAGTGAGCTACCGGTAGAAGCAGGCCATCACGATGGTATTTATCTTGAAAACTTCTCACAATTAGCCAGCGAATCCGTCACTGCCGGGGAACATACAGTAATATTAGCAGCCACAGTACTCATACAAGACGTGGAAATGGTTGTATTTAAAAGCAGCAAACAATCCCTAACGCCAGCTCAACAAGGGATTCTTTCACAGCAGGAGTAAAGACTTTAAAGTTCATAGCTGGTTGAAGATAGGTCGGGTTTCGTGAGGAGCCTGGCCTTATTTTATTTGTAGCCCCAGGCCTGTTTATCACACTACTTATATAAATAATGTGACGCTGTGACGGTGTGTCACTATATAAACCCACAGCTTTATTTTGCATATGCTAAAACCAGTGCTTTAAATTGATGTTGCTATTCATGGACCCGTTCCTGTCACTCATCGTCAAATAGTGACCAATTACCGAAAACAGCCCCTCTAGGGGGTTACGGAGGGCTATTCCGAGGTATATATAGGAAATGAACGTATAACTAAACCCCATAAAATATCATGAAAAAGCAACTCTTCACCACCCTGATCTTAATCATAGCCAGCAGTCAAATTGCTTTGGCAAAAGATATTATAGTAAGTACCACCGCTGATGCTGGAGAAGGTTCTTTACGAGAGGCCATTATCGAAGCTAACGAATTGCCTGGTACAGATAAAATCATATTTAACATTCCCATGTCGGATCGCGGTTTTCTAGCCGGATCAATCACGGGACAAAATGGATGGGCTTTCTTTGTTAGACTAGAAAAAGCATTACCAACAGCCACGGAAGCAGTGGTCATAGATGGAAACAGTCAAACGCATTTTACAGGAGATACCAACGAAGCGGTGCCTGGTAGCTCGACTGGAGCGGAGGTTATTATCTTCTTAGAGGACACGGAGCAAACCTTGGAGCAGGTCAATTTTACCGCCAGTAACACAAGAAGCCTGGGCAATGCCGTATTGCTGCAAGCTGTAACGTTAATGGCCAACAACAACCCTCAAATTGCCATAGCAGTAGGAGGAAGGATACCCATGAGATAGATTAAAATTTTAGTTAGAGTTCATAGCTGGTTGAAGATAGGCCGGGTTCCGTAAGGGGCTCGGTCTTTTGTTTAAATAACGCGCCCCTTGGTATAGGGTAGGGGTGCGTTATTTGTTATCAAACAGGTTAGACTACAGCTACGTGGGAGCTCCAATAAACCACTTTCTGTCGTTGCTGAAACTCCCGCTTTTTGTTTACCCGTGCCATACCATCTTCACATTGTCGTACCGTTTCGTCGTCTATGGAATGCAGCAAAGCTTTTTCGTAGAAATCCAAAGCATCAATAAAATGTCCTGATTTTTCTAAAGCCTGGGCTTGATAGTACCAAATGAAATCTTCTGCAATTCCCGGTTGATCCAGTGCCTGGTGACAAACCTGGAGGGCCTTTTCGTAATCACCTCGATCAATATACAGGCATATGAGATAATAATAAGCATCTATTAGAATAGGGCAATGTGCCAAAGCCTCACGATAGTGATAAAGCGCCGTGCCATTGTCATGCAATTGAAAACTATAGATTTTACCTAGAAGAAAATGCGCGGGGCCGTGGTCCGGTTCGTCTTCCAAAAGCTTTACCAGTAATTTCTTCGCTTCCAGATAATTCCACGATTCCATATATTCATGGGCCCTCAATATGTATTCGTCGTTATGATAGAATATATCTTTCATGGTTGTAGTATTAATGTTAATATAATTGGGCATAAAAAAACCCGGTTCTAATTGGGAGCCGGGTAGTTGTTATGACGAATTATATCCATCAATAAGGATCGCTACCGTGCTCCCAAAACAATGCTGTTTTAACCAAAACGAGTTGGCATATACTCAGCTTAAAAGTGTATTTAGTTTTATTCATGATTAAATAAAAAACCCTGACGAGTTGCATCAGGGTTTATAAATTGATGAATTAATATCTCTTTACAAACCCCAATCATAACCCGTACAGCCTACCGAAAACGGAGCCATAAGTGGGTTTTGATTACGTGTTTTTAAAATTTTCATATACTTACTTGTGAACGCGATTTTAAGAAATAGGTTGATCAACTCCAAAAGTTAGCGGAAATATATTTCTAAACATCCACAAATTCTGTCGGAGTCATGCCCGTGTGTTTTTTAAATGCCCGATAGAAACTGGTTTTGTTACTAAAGCCACATTCCAAACCTATGGCTTGAATAGAAACCTGTTGCAATCGTTCCGATTTTAATAAGTCCTTGGAAAATTCCACTCGATAGTGATTTACCAATTGATAAAAATTGGTATTCATATCATTGCTCATTACTTGAGATATGTGGTGAGAGGGTACCTGCAGTGCTTGAGCTAAATTGGAGATCTTTAACCGGGGATTTAAATACAATTCATCGGCTTCCATGGCCTTTATTAAACCTTGTTTGATCCCGGAGGTTTGCTCCTGGGACAAGGGAGATGTTTGGTACTTATTTCTTGTGGGGGGTAGAATATGTCGAATGTCAACGATCCAGTACCCCATTAAGAGTACTACTACGGCTAATAGTCCGGAAAGTATGATTTCGGAAGTAATCAAACTAGCTCCTGTAATAAGAAATCCACTTTGTAATACTAAATAAACTAAGGACAGGGCTAAGAAAAGCCAACAAAACCGTTTCATCAGCACCGCATTGTAAGGATCCTTTTTATAAATATAATTCAATGCAGCAATCACATAGAACAATATCAACAGCACATATAGATTAAAATACAGCCATTCAAACCAACTTAAATTTCCCTGGGGGATAAGCTCATAGTAGTAATTGATGATTTCTTGCTTTGCAGATAGCCCTTTTAAGTAAACCGTTTGGATCTGATTGATCAAAATAGCTAGAAACGGGATCATATGAACCAAATGAAACGGTCTGAATTGAAATTTAGGTTCTGCGTAGCTGCGAATGAAAAAGTAGCATGCAGGTCCGGTAAGAAAAAGGACGGGCGTGCCCACTCCCAAAAGGTGCGGCCACGCTTTGATTAATTCTGTAGTGAAAAGCAAAAAGGTCAATAAATGGAGCAAGAGGGCAAAAAGGCTGAGGCTTATCAACCATTTAGCTAAGCCCAGGTCACTCCTTAGCAATAACAAAATGATAAAGAGGCCTAGTACGACGGTACCTCCCAACAGGAATGTCAAAATAAAGCTTATGGGCTCAACACTATTCATAGATTGTATCAAAAGTAGCAAGCTTCGATGAATTGTTACTCACCAAACGCCAGCATCTTGTGAAAAATCAGTGTCAATTAATGGAGTGTGCGCTATTCGCAGCATTAATGAGGGTATCAAAAGGGATTTTAGTGATAAATTGAAAGCGCTATCGTAATTGACTAAGGAAACATTAATGCCATAACTCTTAGTACCCAAAAGCGGTTACCCCTCAAAATAGGGCAACTGCTTTTTAATTACTGGGGTTGTCAGAAATGACCGGCATGCTGCCTTCATCC
>JAJCYK010000133.1 GCA_029262935.1 Cytophagales bacterium
GGGCAGTTGTGCTCAGATTGGAAAAGACGTCCACCTTAGTGGTGGTGTGGGCATCGGGGGTGTTCTGGAGCCCATCCAAGCCGCACCTGTGATCGTTGAAGATGGGGCTTTCGTAGGTTCGCGCTGTATCTTAGTGGAAGGCGTGCATATTGGAAAAGAGGCAGTTATTGGGGCGAATGTGAGTCTAACTTCCAGCTCAAAGATAATTGATGTTACAGGGACCACACCTCAGGAGTTCAGAGGTTATGTGCCGCCACGTTCCGTGGTTATCCCCGGGTCATATACTAAATCGTTTCCCGCTGGTGATTATCAGGTGCCCTGTGCACTTGTTATTGGAAAACGCAAAGAAAGTACAGATCGTAAGACTTCTCTAAATCAGGCCTTGCGAGAAAATCAAGTAGCTGTTTAAATCATGGCAAAAATTTCCATACAACTGGATGTCTTAAATAGTGCCGAGATCGTTGGTAAAAAGAAAGGACGTTTGATGGGCTCCTTAGCCGCCTTTAGTTTGAGTGAAAAGAAGCTTAAAAGGAAAGTGGAAGAGGAGATTTGCCAAGAGATCGTGGCAAAATTGCGAGAAAATTTAAAACAGGTGTTTGAAGAAGAGGGCATTCTAGCCCGCCTTAGAATAACTTCCAAGGCCTAATACCCACATAAATACCGATAAATATGCTCCATCTTTTACTAAATTAGGATTACCTTTGGAACCTTATGTACATGAGATATTTATTTTTTATACTGTTTGCCGGACTGATAGTCAGTTGTGAGCAACAAGCATCCGGAGAAGGTGATATATTATTTCAATCCGGTGATTTTGAAGGTGCCATAAGGGCTTATAGTGACTACCTAGAACTGTACCCTACGGATGTAAAAACACTTTATAATCGGGGGAGGTCCTACGAAGAGATGGAGTTATTTGAATTGTCCATAAAAGATTTCCAAGCCGTATTGGAGGAGGATAAAGACAACTTACAGGCCAATTTAAGTGTGGGCAGTTATTTTTATCGCAAGCAGGATTACGATAATGCTTCTTATTACTTCGCCATCGCGGTGCAAGCTCATGAGTCTAATGCTCAGGCGCATTTCTTACAAGCGCGTGCTTTCCATAAAGTGGGCAAGAAAAAGGAAGCCATGGGCGGTTACAATAAGGCCCTATCATTAAACCCTGAATTGGGTGAAGCGTATTTGTATCGAGGCGCATTACGCACTTTCATGAAACAAAGATCCAAAGCTTGTCAGGACTATCAGCAAGCAAAAGCACTCGACGTGGTGGAAGCAGAAATCCAAATTAAAAGTTTCTGCAACTAGTTTTGTTGATTTTCTAGTTCACCATGATCCTGGTGTTCCGCATGATCGCAGATTTCAGTACCGGCTTTTTTGTGTGTACCATGGCACTCCGGACAGGTCTCTGTGGTGACTTTAGTTCCCAAACATATTTTGCAATCAACCCTCCCTTTGCCTGAGCAGTTGTAACAAGTTTGGTACTGAATTTCGTTAAAGGCATTTAATGAAGTAGTTACACCGTTCCCTTTGCACACGGGGCACATATTTATCCCAACACCTTTACAATAATAACACTCATCTGTCAGGACCCCGGTTTCGTGACAGGTGTCGCAGGCAACAAGTCGATACCCGCGATTATCGCAATGGTTACAGCTTAAAATCTCCTCAAATGCGTCATCCAAATAACTTTTTAGATCCACTGCCTGAGGGTAGTACTTGCCGGTGGCTCCGGCCAATCGCAAGTATTTGTCAAGGAAATTTTTACTGTTGTGGTATTGGTGGATCATGTAGAGCGTTTCTGCAAATAGATAACTAAGATCCGTAGGAAGGACTGTTTTAAGCTTGAGAATTTCTCTAAAGTCTACGTTGGCTTCCTCATAAGCACCGCTATTCATATGGGCAATAGCTGCTTCCATGAGAGCTTCAACTTTTGGATTCAGGTCTGTATTTTGTGCTTGCAATCCATTTTGGACGAACAAAATCACGACAAAAAAGCCCCAAAATCTAATTCTTACTAACCGTTTCATTCCCATAATGAACTACAAATTAAGTAAATGAATTCCAGAAATCAGGTAATTCTACGCTATTTTTGAAAATTTGCGGAGACTAATAATTCTTTAGTTCCATGTTGCCAATCGTAGAAACCCTGGCCAGATTTCACCCCGAAATGACCGGCTTGTACCATATTTACCAGCAAGGGGCATGGAGCATATTTGGGATTACCAAACCCATCTTGAAGCACTCTCAATATTGAAAGGCAAACATCCAAACCAATGAAATCTGCTAATTGCAAGGGCCCCATAGGGTGCGCCATGCCAAGCTTCATAACCGTATCAATTTCACTGACTCCTGCCACACCTTCATATAGCGAATAAATGGCTTCGTTAATCATTGGCATCAAAATGCGATTGGCTGTGAAGCCAGGATAGTCATTCACTTCCACGGGCACTTTGCCCAGGCTCTTAGAGGCCTCCATAATGGTGGATGTGACTTCGTCGCTAGTCGCATAGCCCCGGATGATTTCCACAAGTTTCATTATGGGCACTGGATTCATGAAATGCATGCCAATAACCTGGTGAGGTCTGTTGGTAACGGCTGCGATTTGAGTAATGCTAATGGAAGATGTATTGGAGGCTAAAATACAAGCTTCAGGAGCCAATTGATCCAATTGTTTAAACAGTTGTAGTTTAATATCCAAATTTTCTGTAGCTGCCTCTACCACCAAATTGGCTTGTAACACGCCTTCACTTAATTCAGTAAAGGTAGTAATACGACTAAGGGTACCAGATTTGTCATCCTCAGAAATTAACTCTTTTTTTATTTGCCGGTCTAGATTTTTACCAATGGTGTTTATGGCTCTTTCCAATGCATCTTGTTGTATGTCTACTAAGGATACCTGAAAACCACTTTGTGCGAAGACATGAGCAATGCCGTTTCCCATGGTCCCGGACCCAATTACGGTTATGTTGTTCATATATGTTTAGTTTAATTCTTGAGAATTAAAGTACTATAGGGTGCAAGTGAAACATTTTGCGAATCTAATGAATACAATCCATTATGAAAAAGTGCTTCATTAATTTGAGTAAAATCACCTCCGGTTTGTTGTTTGCGGTTTGATAAATTATGCAATACCCAAAGCGTATCCAGCTCATGAACACGTAAAAAGGAGCTGATTTCTGGAGGCGCTTTTTCATCTGGAATTAACGTGCCATAGGTTAGCGCGGGGTGGTCATTCCTTAGTTGAATAAATGCTCTGTAGTGGTTGTACATGGATAGGCTGTCCTTCAATTGTGCGGCTAAAGGTGTCACAGACCGATCGGTAGTGTACTTTGGTTCCAACCAAGAAGTTTCGCCTTTATCCGAGCCATCTTCTGCCCAGTTAAACGGCTCCCTGATGTGTTCGTCCGGTTTTACTCCAAGCATTCCCAACTCTTCTCCATAATATATAAAGGGTGAGCCTGGTAATGTAAGTACTAAGGCGGCGGCCATGCGAGCCTTGTTTTGGTCACCCGCGACTTCAGAAGCGATTCTATTCTGGTCGTGGTTGGTAATAAAGATGGCATCGATATATTCCGGATTGACCTTTTGATAGAACTGTTGGATTTGTTGGTGTTTTTGTAAAAGCCCTCCGCTGTTTTCACTTTTTACTGCTTCAATGATGCCCTTGCCAACATCAAAATTAAATAGGGCTGGTAAGCCTTCCAAATAGGGGGCTACCACTTCCGCTTCGGACCACACTTCTCCTAGCAAAAATACTCCTGGTTTGATCTTTTGCATTTCTTCACGAAAAGTAATCCACCACCTATGATTGTCAGTAGGTCTATCATCTGGATAGATATGTTTAGCGGCATCCAGCCGAAAACCATCAACGCCCATTTCCTCCAACCAAAACCGGCCGATATCAAAAATCTCATCTCTTACCAGGGGATTATCGTAGTTTAAATCAGGCATTCCACCCCAGAAAAACCCATAGTAGTAATCATCTGTGCTATCAGCAGGGTGCCACTGTGTTAAATTATCCGAATCCAATGCAATTTCCTTTTTGGAGATATTCTCCGCGATGGAATCTTTATTGGCCCATACATAATAGTCGCGATAAGGGCCATCAGGATGACCAACGGCTTCAACAAACCAAGGATGGTCTCTGCCAGTATGGTTAATCACCAGGTCAATCACAATTTTAATATTGCGGTCATGTGCGGCTTGTACCAAACGTTTGAAGTCGGCTTTGGTTCCATAATCTGGATGGATGTCTTTATAATCTGTAACGTCGTATTTATGATAAGAGGGAGAGGGGCTTATAGGCATTAACCAAAGTGCTTCAATACCCAAATCTTTCAAGTAGTCTAGTTTTTCTGTAACCCCATTTATATCGCCAATGCCATCTTCATTGGTATCATAAAAGGATTGTACGAATATTTCATAAGTAACTGCATAAGGCCAATTTCCAGCTAGTTGGTGGGCAAAGGTTTGTTGTTCATTTGTTCTATCGTTGCCTGTATTACAAGCCCACAAAAACAAGACCCCGCCTAATAAGACAGGGACCTTGTGCAATGCTTTTTTAATAAACGATTTCATATAGTATTACTAGGGAGCCAAGTGGAAAGTAATGCTAGCTAATCCACCAAGGGGTCCTGCAGCTTGGCCTTTGACGGTAAAAAACAGGCTGTGCTTGCCGGTGATCTCAGGTAATGTAACTTGAGCTCCTGCAGTAAAAATACCGGGTTGTATTTCCGATTTAGTGGGATTTAAAGTTGTCGTGGCAATTATCTCACCGTCAACACTATCTAATCGCACATCTATTTGCGCCTTATTCTCAGTACCCATAACGAAGCCGCCTAAAGTTAAACCCGTTACGTCAGTAAGGTCCAATTGATCGTAACCAAACATACTAGGATCTGATAACAGGATAACTTCGGCCTCATCGTTCTTAAAAACTTGTATACCTTCCTGATGATCAAAATTCACGGCTTTAACATTGGCATTTCGCAAGGTGATTGCTTTATGTCCTGTAGCAGGGCCCGTAGTGGATGTGCCTTTATCGGTATATACAGCTTTCAAGATATAGGCCCCACCTAAACCTTTACCGACATGATCTTTAGCCGTATAAGTTCCCTGTACATCCAAGGTAGGGGCTTTATCCTTTACCAATGATAATATATACTGTACCATTTTAGTAGCATCTTCAGTACTAATGTCGGGATGGGCGGCCATGGCATTTTCTCCCCACACACCACCACCACCGGCGATGATTTTATTACTCAAGTATTCCTCAGAATTGCTGTTCTTTTTGTACTTCTCCGCAACATCTTGGTAGCTAGGTCCCACGGAAGTTTTGTCAAAAGCATGACAGGCCTTACAGTCACTATCTTCAATAAGTCGGCTGCCGGTCATCGCATGTTGAAGTTCGTCGTTACTTTGATGGCCTTTCAAAACCTCATCACTGGCTTCATCCAGATAGGTCATATTAACCAGTATTTCCGATGCCGCAATGGCGCCTTCTTTTAGCGATCCATCCTCGGCATCAGATACGCTTACCTCATATTCAATGGGCCTTTGATCCCAGTAAAAGGTTTGATTGCCTTTAATGGCAATGGACAAATTAGGTGGCTCATTCCCAACTTCAATGTTAATGGATTTGGTAGCAGTGGCCCCGGTAGCATCTGTAAGCGTTAAAGTGACCGGATAAATTCCATTTGCATCAAAAGTATGGGTAGGGTTGGGGTCATTGGATACCACACCGGATTCAAACGCCCAGGAATAGGTAATCTCATCGTCATCATAATCTTCACTTGCTTCGGAATTGAATGAAACGGTTAAGGGCGCTGCGCCAATGGCCTGGTCTACGGTAAAGCTAGGAACTGGCGCCCGATTGCCAGGATCATAATCGATCCGTATAAGGCGGGCGTCCAGGTTACGTGTAAACCAACCGGTCCCGTACTCTATAAGATACAATTTACCATCTGGACCGTAGTCCATGTCTATAGGGTTGTTGAATTTCACATCGTCCATAAAGGGCTCTATTTTTTCCAAATCCCCATTTTCGTTAAGGGTAACGAAATAAACATCTCCGCGCATCCACTCGTAAAACAGCGGTTTCCCTTCGAAATACTCCGGGTACTTATTGGGACTGTCTGGATAGTTTTCAGCATAGTATATAGGACCCGCCATCGGGTTCTTACCACCGGTGCCTAGCATAGGCCATTCTTCTGAGGCGCCGTAACTATAGTAGATCATGGCCTCTTTGGTGGGAGGTAGTTCTCTTAATCCGGTATTGTTAGGGGAGCTATTAATAGGTTTATTGGGATCGAAGAATGCTCCTGTTGTTTTTGTAGCAAAATCGTATTTGGCATAGGCCTGGTTGTTTCCAGTAAAAAGTGGCCATCCGAAATTACCTGCGCTTCTCGCTTGGTTAAATTCGTCAATACCATAGGGACCTCGATCCTCACTGCGTTTGCCAGCATCAGGTCCAACATCACCCCAATACAGGAAGCCTGTTTTTTGATCTATAGCAATGCGATAGGGGTTTCTACAGCCCATAACATAAATTTCAGGTTTCGTATCTGGTGTACCTGGAGGGAAAAGGTTTCCTTCTGGTATCGTGTAACTGCCATCAGGTTGGGGGGTAATACGTAAAATTTTACCTCGCAAATCATTGGTGTTGGCTGAAGTTCTTTGGGCATCCCATGGAGTACGGCCTTCACGTTCATCACTTGGGCTATATCCTTCAGAATTAAACGGGTTGGTATCATCTCCAGTAGAAAGGAACAAGTTGCCATTGGGTCCAAATTCTACGGAACCACCAGTATGGCAACATTGGTTTCTCTGGACTGGAACTTCCAGCACCAACACTTCGCTATCCATAAGAATTTGATCTCCATCCATGGTAAAGCGACTGAGGTTTTGCACGGGTTTCCCTTCATTGGGAGAATAGAAGATATAGATCCAATTGTTTTCAGCAAAGTTAGGGTCTAGAGCTAATCCCAACATGCCATCTTCGTGACGGGGCTTAGTGCCAATACCGTAGTAAACATCAAATTTTTCAATCACCAAGGTACTGTCCAGATCCGGTTTGTAAAGTTTTACATCTCCTTTTCGTTCTAAAAACAAGATTCTACCATCAGGAAGTACGGCAAGTTCTGTGGGTTCGTCCAAATTAAAATCCAGCTCTACTTTAGTGAATCTGTTGTCGGTAGGCAGCGGTTGGTAACGGGCTAATGCGTAATTCAAAGGGGCACCTGCTCCTATAACATAGGCCAATCCTCCAGAAAGTTGCTCCATGAAATGCGCTTCGCTATAGGTTTCATCGGTATGTCCGAAAGCGGTATAAAACGCACGGCCTCCATCGTAATCATGATACCACACCATCGGATGGTTTTCACCGTTTGTACCACCTTCGTAGCTGGTTTCGTCAATGGTGACCAACACATTTAGATCAGGATTGATGTTCTTATAATTATAGAACTCGTCTATTTTTTGGAAAGAATCTGGCAATGAGTCTGAAGCCATATGCCCGTGATCTATTACATGACAAGTGGCCTCCCGAACATTGGGATTGTTGGGATGACTTGTAAAGTAAGCACCTACCAGCTTGCCATACCAAGGCCAATCATATTCGGTATCTGCCGCGGCATGAATACCAAGAAACCCACCTCCTGCTTGTATGTATCTTTCGAAGTGTGCCTGCTGGTTCAAATCTAATACATCTCCCGTGGTACTTAAAAATACCACAGCTGCGTACTGAGAGAGGTTTTCTTCGTTAAAATCACTGGCGTCTTCTGTAGCATCAACTCCAAACCCTTCTTTCATTCCTAGGTCCTGGATCGCTTGAATACCTACAGGTATAGACTCGTGTCGAAATCCGGCTGTTTTACTAAATACTAAAACCTTTTTCTCACGCTTCTCCGGGCTGCTGCAGCCGAAGCAGATTCCGATGATGAGTATCATCACCAGATAAGTAATATTTTTCATTCTATAATGGTCTAATTTTAATATTTCTATACCATACGCGATCTCCATGATCCTGTAGGGCTATATGACCTCCTTTGGCTTTTCCAAAGCCGGGCATATCCTTGAATTTGGATTTCGCAATCATCTCATTCCAATTTTCTGTGTGCATTTCGTATTCAACTAAAAGGTAGCCGTTGAGCCAATGACTTACTTTGCCATCCTTGGATATAAGTCTCATCTTATTCCATTGATCTGGACCATTTGCTGACACAAAATTGCAGGCAATCATATCATATAGATCTCCAGCGCGATGAGTCTCTATGCGACCATCTGGATGTCTTACATTGTCCAAAACTTGCATTTCAGGACCGGTTTGCCATACGTAATCATAATCGTCACTTTCTACTACATTAAATATAACCCCGCTGTTTCCTCCTGATTCTATCTTCCATTCCATATACAATTCGAAATCTTGATATGGTTCCTCGG
>JAJCYK010000134.1 GCA_029262935.1 Cytophagales bacterium
TCTAATTCCGTCCACTATGAATGCCTCACTCATTATTAATAAAGGTTGTTTGATCTTAAAATTACTAAGAAAACCCCTTTTTTATGGATTGTGAGGATTTATAATTTGATCATTTTGGAACGAGGGTGGGCTTTTAGATAAGACCCTATGATTCGCTGGATATCTTGGTTGTCGTGGTAAGGGTTAACACAGGCAGTTAAATCATCCATCTGATGATGTTGTAGAGTGTCTTCTGCAAACCCAAATCCCTTGTATGATCCATTTTCTACCCAAACCAAAGATGTTTCGTCATCTCTGCGTCCGGCCCCAAGTAGCAAGTAAGAGTTGTTTAAATGATTGAAATGGGTGAGGCTGTGGGCTACCCGCTGGTTGTAAGATTCTGGAGGCTCCTCGGCTATACAGGCTCCCGTGCAATCGCCAGTGCTATATTCCAAACAAGCTTGTGGCAGCTTTTGAATATTACTGAGCCTTTTACACAATCCGTGGACTTCTACTTGTCTTCGTAAAAAATCCCAGGCCAAATCGAAACTTCTAAAGGATATTATAGGACGGTCTTTGGTGGTGGATTTCGCCACGGTAAGTCGGGTATATCCAGCACGATCGCAATATTGATGAATGCCCCAACATGGTTTCGTAAAACGTTGGGAGCGATTGAATTTGGGCCAATATTTTTTTATTTCATGAGACTCCAATAATAGGGCTATAAGCTCATTGCCGCAAAGCTCATAGGTCACATTCGAAATTTGATGTCTAAATTCCATAGACCGCTGCGAGCGACTGAATTGCACAAAATGATTCAGCACCCGTTGTCTGATGTTCTTGGCTTTTCCTACATAGATAACTTGGCCTTTTTTATCTAAAAAATAATAGACACCTACATTTTCTGGCAATTGATTAAAATCTTCAGCTGCTAGATTAGGGGGAAGGGTGCCTTCTCTGGAAAAACGGTTTAATGCTTCATCCAAATGATGATCATGATCCGACTTTATTAAAAGATCAAGTAAGGTGACTGTAGCGCGAGCATCGCCAAAAGCGCGATGTCGGTGCGTGATAGGAATCCCTAAAGTAGCGCAAAGTGTACCCAAACTATAACTGTGTAATCCAGGTAGTATTTTTCGACTTAGTCGAACGGTGCACAACTTTTTACGAATGTAGTTCAACCCTAAACTCCGAAATTCTCTACGCATAAATGAGTAGTCAAATCCCGCATTGTGAGCGACAAAGACCCTGTCTTTGGTGATGGCTTCAATCTCCGGAGCAATGGTCTTAAAGCTAGGCGCATCGGCTACCATCTCATTGGTAATTCCCGTTAATAGGGTAATGTTTGCGGGTATGCTCTTTTCAGGATTTACCAAACTGTGAAATTCGTCAACGATTTTTTCGCCGTCAAATGCATAAATGGCAACTTCAGTGACTCTATTTCTTTGGGCAAATCCACCGGTAGTTTCTAAATCAATTACCGCATACATACTTAATAGTTTTTCTGATTTAAAAAATGGATCATTTTTAAACAAGCTTCAAAAGCGCGCTTTTGATCGTGATTGATTCTTAGGTATTCTCGAATGACGCTATCCCGATAATAATTGTCCGGCTTGCGTTTATACATATTGCCGTAATTTGGGCTGGACCTGTCCTTAATACCATTCAATTCCTTATCCAACTCCAATTTCCGACCTTGAGGCCCTTCTATTAATACAAACCGATCGTTGCGATCATGTCGGTACACATGGTGCAATTGATCGGGACGTATTGTGAAAGTTTTGAGTAATTGTGTGGCACCATGTAATAGGGTATCTACATCAAACTCCGGTACGGCAAGTAATGGGTAGGCCGTGATGACCTTCTGATGGGCAAACTTTTTAGTATAGAGGAGGTCTATACTTTGATGGTGGAGGTCGAACCTCAGCATTTGGTCACTAATGCTCAGTACTAACGACTCTAGGTTATCTTGGAAGGAGTGTAATTTCATAATGTTAATAAAAATAGTAAAATACTAATATAGTTAGTATAAATACTAAGGTATTTTTTTATTAAATTCCTTAAATTTTCTCCGGACTCTTATTATGTGTTACGACGTAGCTTACCTAACAAAAAAAATTGAATACTACGAAAAGAGGTTTAATGCTTCTTATGGGGACATCCCATTTGCACCTATGTATCATAGTAATGGCTTTGACCATATGGATTTACCAGTAGTAACTAATGTAAACCCTGATCAGATTCAAATGCTCACTTGGGGTTTGATACCAGAGTGGGTGAGAGATACGGAGAAGGCCCATAAAATCCAGAACAACACTTTAAATGCTAGAGACGATACTTTATTTGAGAAACCATCTTTCAAAAAGGCCGCTCAGGACCGTCGTTGCTTAGTGCTGGCGGACGGTTTTTATGACCATCATTGGAAAGATCAGCAATCTTATCCCTTCTACATTCAACGAAAGGACCAGGAATCTTTTGCCTTTGGAGGTATCTGGGAAACCTGGAGGTATCAGGACATCATTCGCAACACATTTGCTATTATTACCACAGATCCCAATGAGCGCATGGCCTGGATTCATAATCGGCCTCGGGCTTCTGAATCTCCTCGTATGCCTTTTATTCTCAAACCGGAAGAGGAAGGTGCCTGGTTAGATTCCAGATTGAGCCCAGAAGAGGTGCGAGACATGATTAAGCCGCTGCCACAAGAATTCTTAGTAGACCACACGGTAAATCGTTTGCGAGGAAAATCCTATTCTGGTAATCAACCGACCATTCGAAGCCCCCATGTTTATGAAGAATTGATTACTGAGCAGGGCAGTTTGTTTTAGCTAGAGGTTAAGGATAGTGAATTCTACCCGACGGTTTAGTCGACGATTCAATTCACCTTCATTACTGGCAATAGGAAGACTGTCTCCATAGCCTTTCGTTTGCAGACGAGTTCCAGCAATTCCTTTCTGTACGAGATACTCTTTAACCATAGCAACTCGACGTAAAGACAAATCCAGATTGAGTTCAGGTTGACCGGTATTATCGGTATGTCCGCCTAGCTCTATTTCCAAAGAAGGGTGCTCCATAAGTACGCTAACAAGCCGGTCTAATTCCACATAAGACTCTTCCAACAAGTCCGCTTTGGATCGTACAAAGAAGATGTTGTGAATAGGAATTTTTTCCCCTTCTCTCAGGGGTACTAAGAAAAGGTCTTTTTGTAGCTCCCCGTATTTCTTTACCGTACTGAGATCAACCACATTATAAAGAGAGATATAACCTTCTGTTTTGGCGTGAAACTGATACTTTGTGCCATGTGGTAATACAATGCGATAGGAGCCATTTTTAGGATTAGAACGCGCAATACTATGTTCAGTGGCTTCTCCATAGGTCTGAACGGATATGGAAGCTGCAATAGGCTTCATGGTTTTTGCATTGATCACATTACCGGTAACCATAACTACCGGATCGGGCTGCACGGCATGGGGTAGGGCAATGCGGTATATATCCCGGGAGTTGTTACTGATATTTTTAGATACGAAATAGGCATACTTCCCTTTCGCTGATATAGAATAATAGGCATCCCAAGTATTCGAATTGACCGAGGGTCCTAAATTAACGGGCTTGGACCAATTGTTCCAGGTGTTATCCAACCGTTTACTATAAAAGATATCACTTCCTCCAAACCCACCATGCCCTTCAGAAGCGAAATACAACGTCTTGCCATCAGCGGCTAGAAAGGGTGCAAAATCTGCACCCGGTGTATTAATTACGCCACCTAAATTAATAGGCGCACTCCACTTCTCGTTCTGTAATAAGCTCACATAAATGTCTTGATCTCCTTGTCCTTCCCTGCGATGTACAGAAAGAAACAGCACTTTACCATTGGCAGATAGCGCGTAATCTACATAGGGACTAAAATTATAAAAGTCTTCAATGTGCAATTTTGAGGGAAATGACCAACCTTGACGAGAGCGGTAAGATATGGAGACTCCCTTTTTTACGTAACCCCCTTTGATGTATTCGTTGATTAGTAAGAGGCTATTGCCGTCAGGAGACACTGAACTGATGCCATTGGGATGTTGATCGTTTAAAGGCCAACCAATATTTTTAGCCTCACTCCAAGTATTGTTCTTTAATTCAGAAAAATATATGTCCTGCTCATCTTGCTTTCCTCTGATGTTGTTGGGGAAGTTTTGCCGACAAAAATATAGCGTATTTCCATCACTGGAAATCACGGGTTTGGTTTCCGTGTATGAGGTATTAACCATTTGCCCTAAGTTCTCTTTAGGGCTAGGGAATTGCAATCTATTGGCAGGTGCCACTTGACCGTAGACACTACCAATTGTACTTAAAACCGCTATTAGGGACCACCAGTAGCCTTTCATTGCTTGAAGTTATTGCTATTGTATCCCTCAAAATTAGGAGTTATTTACGTGCAATAACTTTAAGAACAGCTTCAAATATGTCATTGGTACTTAAACCGTATTTTTCCATTAATTCTGCAGGAGTTCCGCTTTCACCAAAGCTATCATTGACCCCGACCATTTCTAAAGGTGCAGGTAATTTTCTAGCCAATAATTGCGCCACACTGTCCCCTAATCCACCGTTAATTTGATGTTCTTCGGCAGTAACAACACATTTTGTTTTGGCAAGCGACCGCAAAATGGCCTCTTCATCCAAGGGCTTGATGGTGTGTATATTAATCACCTCTGCGCTAATTCCCTGATCGGCTAGTAGTGCTTCAGCTTCAATAGCATGCCACAAAAGATGCCCTGTTGCAATGATACTTACATCGCTGCCTTCAATGAAATTGATAGCTTTACCTATTTCAAATTTTTGATCCGTAGGAGTAAAAATAGGCACTTTTGGCCTTCCAAAGCGTAAATAGACTGGCCCGTGATGATCTGCGATGGCAATGGTGGCAGCTTTGGTTTGATTGTAATCACATGGATTGATCACAGTCATGTTTGGGAGCATTTTCATCATACCTATATCCTCCAATATTTGGTGTGTAGCCCCATCCTCGCCCAAGGTGACTCCTGCATGAGAAGCACAAATCTTTACATTCTTTTCGGAGTACGCTATGGATTGACGGATTTGGTCGTATACGCGACCCGTAGAGAAATTGGCAAATGTTCCAGTGAAAGGGATTTTACCACCAATAGTCATACCGGCAGCAATACCCATCATGTTTGCTTCTGCAATACCCACTTGATAGAATCGCTCAGGGAATTCTTTCTTAAAATCACCCATTTTTAAGGAACCTGTAAGGTCAGCACATAAGGCGACCACGTTGGGGTTGTTGCGGCCCACTTCTAAGAGACCGTCGCCAAAGCCCGAGCGGGTATCTTTTTTGTCTGTAAAGGTGTATTTTGTCATTTTCTGAATAGATTAATGGTTTTGGTGGTTCCTGAATTAATAATAAAGTTATGTATTTCGGTGTATTTACTTCCCAGGGCATTCTCTGCTCTAAACACTAATTTGTAACTCCCTGGTTGAATACCCATGGTCTCTTGAGGTTTCCCATTTAAATTTAACAGCCATTTTTGAGTTTTATCAGAATTGACTAAAAATAAACTGCCATGGCCTGGCACGTTGGTCCTAATGTTAAGCACACCAGGAGCAGGCAAATCAATACTTGTTAACTGATTTTGCGTAATGCTGAATTTTTTCTTGATCCGAGGAAGTGTCAATACTTCCATTTCATAATGGCCAACTAAGTAATGCTCTTGCTCCGTGGTGTTTAGGGTATGAATAATAGGGCCTTTGCCTGATTTTCGAATAAGTGCCGCTACCGGACCTCCGTATTCTGTATAATTACGATGAGACAATTGCAAAGTACCTTGAGGCGTATTTAATGAAATCACATTATGCTGCCCACCTTTTAAAAGAACTCCTTTTTTATAGACAGGAGGGATGGTATTGGCCACGATGTCGTAGGCAAGCACGGCATCCACCACGACACTATCTGGCTTTCCTTGACGGTCACGGTAGTGAACAAACTCAAAGGCTGACTGCCTGGTAACACTATTGATAAAACTCACATTGATATTCGTTTCCCGGGGTCTATTCTCTTGATCCAGTAACTCCACACTTACCGTAGTCTCTCCTAAGGTTTGTTTCAAGGTAGTATTCAACACATTCCTAAAGGCGCGTATATTACGCGCATCGAAAAAACGACCCAAGCAGTTAAATTGCTCCTCAAAACTGGCATTCATCCCCAACCCAATGACAAAAGGTCTTAAGAAGATCTGTTTGCTTTGCAAAACTCGTGAAACTTCGCAAGGATCTCCATCACACGATTCCAGACCGTCTGTAATGATGATTACAATGTTTCTAAAACTGGGGTCGTTGGGAAAATCGTTTTCTAATTGTTGTAGAGAATAGGCGATGGGCGTAGTGCCTTGTGGCGTAATGGCACGTAATTTTTTAATGATGACATCATGATTGGCTTTGCTAAAACCTACTTCTAATTTGCTGTCTTGGCAATTTTGGATCCTACGATGAAATTGATGTCCGTAGACTCGAAGGGCGAGTTCCACGCTCTGGTCGTTGCGTAGTGAGTCTACAAGATCGGAGAGTAACTTTTTGGCCACTCGCATACGGGTGGCTCCTTCCCAATTTCCCAACATGCTACCGGAACCATCCAAAAGGAAAAG
>JAJCYK010000135.1 GCA_029262935.1 Cytophagales bacterium
CCAAGTATGAACGATATCTTTATAGCTAAGGTAAAAAGCCAATCATGAACAAAATCTTTTTAGTAGTAAAAAGAGAATACTTGACCAGAGTACGAAAAAGGTCCTTCATCGTAATGACCCTATTGACTCCGCTCCTTTTCACGGGATTGATTGGAGCGCTGGTATTCATTTCCATAAATGAAAAAGGCGAGCAAAAAAGTATTGGAGTGATTGACGACAGTGGTTTATTTTCTGAAGAGTTTGAAGATACGGAGGAAATTGATTTTGTGTATCTGACTGCCAACTTGGATGATGCCAAAGACCATTTAAGGAAGGGACAACGCGATGGCCTTTTATACATTCCTAAATTTGATGTAGAAGACCCTCAAGGAATACAATTGTTCAGTGAGACGAATCCTCATTTTAGCATAAAAAATAAAATTGAAGATTTGCTGGAAAATCAGATTGAACGGATTAAAATGACCCGTGCAGGAATTACCGAGGAAATGCTGAACCAGTTGAAAACAAAAGTGGATTTAAATACCATTAGTATTACGAGTACCGGAGAAAAAGATAGTGATGCCAACATTACCTGGGGGACTGCTTATGTCAGCAGTCTTTTAATCTACTTTTTCTTATTCCTATATGGTGTACAGGTAATGAAAGGTGTAATCGAGGAAAAGTACAATCGAATCGTGGAAGTGATTATTTCTTCCATTAAACCCTTTCAATTAATGATGGGTAAAATTCTAGGAATTGCTGCCGTTGGGCTTACCCAGTTCTTGCTTTGGGTGGTGCTGTCCTGGGCCTTGTTGAGCGTTACAGAATTGGTCTTCGGATTTGACTCCTCTACCACTAGTCCTACCGGCAACATTCAAGGTATGGAGGCTCCCGATACTACTAGTATGGACTTCTTTGCTAATTTTAATGCCATAGATTTCCCATTTGTTATTGGCACCTTTATCATATTCTTTTTGGGAGGATATTTTCTATACGCCGCTTTGTTTGCGCTGGTAGGTTCAGCAGTAGACAGTGATGCCGACTCGCAGCAATTCATGTTTCCCATTACCATACCTTTAATAATATCCATTGTAGCCTTGGGTATAGTATTGCAAGATCCTGACGGCTCCATTGCTTTTTGGATGTCTATGATCCCCTTAACTTCTCCTGTTACCATGCTGGGAAGAATACCTTTTGGGGTACCTGCTTGGCAAATACTATTGTCTATATCTCTATTAATAGGTGGTTTTATTTTTACTACCTGGGTAGCAGCCCGTGTTTATAGAGTGGGCATTTTGATGCATGGTTCAAAAGTCAACTACAAAACTTTGGTGAAATGGTTCTTTCAAAAGAACTGATCTGCCAGCCATTGCACTCCTGATAATTTTGATTTAATTTACTTGTTAAGCCTTCCAAATCGCTAAGACTGAAATCCTAAAAAATGAAGGACCCTTTAAATGAGGTAGGAAAAATTACCTTGATCAAGAACAGAAACAAATTGAATTATTTGATTCTAATTTTTGCCTTCCTTATTGGTGTTGGTTCCATTTATTACACCAATTTAATTGTCAATCAGTTGAAACACCGGGAACAGATGCAAATCAAGTTATTTGCAAAAACCTTAGAAACACTGGCTGGTGACAATTCTGGATTTAACGATAATGTAATGCTGTTGTTTGAGGAAATCGTAGTAGCTAATGAAACCATTCCTGTAATCGTGGCTAATCGTGATGGAGAACCTAAAATTCACAAAAACCTCAAAATACCCTCTGAGCTAAATAGCGAGCAAGCCGATCTATTTCTTAAAGAAGAAATAGAAAATATGAGGGATCAATATGAACCAATTGTAATTGCCAATATGAACGATCAAGGTGAGGTATTCAATTACGAATACATTTTCTACAAAAACAGTTCTTTATTAAATCAACTGCAATACTATCCCTATGTGCAATTGTCGGTAATCGCGATCTTTTTTATTCTGTCCTATCTGGCTTTTAGTTACTCTAGAGCTGCTGAACAAAACCGGGTATGGGTTGGCCTGGCCAAAGAGACTGCGCACCAATTAGGGACACCACTTTCTTCACTTATGGCGTGGGTCGAATATTTAAAGGCAGATCCTGAGTATGAAAACAAGGACATCACCCGTGAACTGGACAAGGATATTAAGAAATTAGAGCTGATAACTAGCAGATTTTCAAGTATTGGTTCTGTACCCGTACTACAAGAAGAACACATTTTCGAAGTGATACGAGTAAGTATCAACTATTTACAAACCAGAATATCTACAAAAGTAAAAATCAATTTGCATCCAGGTGACGAGAACCTCAAAGTAAAAATAAACAAACCACTTTTCGATTGGGTTATTGAAAACATTTGCAAAAATGCCGTGGATGCTATGAGTGGAGTAGGAATTATCGATATTAATGTGGAAAAATCCGTAGAAGGAAATGTAATCATTGATATTTCTGATACTGGTAAAGGGATACCTAAAAGTGTAATAGCACAAATATTTCAACCGGGTTTCACAACTAAAAAGAGAGGCTGGGGATTGGGGCTTACCTTGGTTAAACGGATTATTGAAAATTACCATCAAGGTAAAATCTTCATAAAATCCTCTGAAGCCGGATCCGGTACTACCATCCGTATTTTGCTTAATGGCTAAAGCTCAAAACGCCATAAACAGTGCTTACATTTATAGGATGGAAAAAAGTGAATAGAATCCCACCAAATATCTTTATACTATGTTTTACATTAGGCAATTAATGATTACTTTTGCAGTCAAAATTTGAGGATCACACAATAAGATAACAATAAAATAAAATGGCTAATACAGGTAAAGTAACCCAGGTAATTGGTCCAGTAGTCGATGTAAGCTTCGATAGCAAGGATGCTAGGTTACCAGACATCTTAGATGCAATGGTAGTTATTAAGGCAAATGGTCAAAAAGTAGTTTTGGAGTGTCAACAACACTTAGGAGAAGACCGTGTTCGTACCATATCTATGGATAGTACCGAGGGATTTGTCCGCGGTATGGAAGTAGTCGATACGGGCGCGCCCATCCAAATGCCTGTCGGTGAATCGATCAAAGGTCGTCTGTTTAATGTAGTAGGTGAAGCTATTGATGGAATTCCTGATCCAAAACACGAAAAGGAACTTCCCATTCACCGTTCTGCTCCTAAATTTGAAGATCTTTCTACATCCACTGAGGTGCTTTTTACCGGGATCAAAGTAATCGATCTGTTGGAGCCTTATGTAAAAGGAGGTAAAATCGGATTGTTTGGTGGTGCTGGTGTAGGCAAGACTGTATTGATCATGGAACTGATCAACAACATAGCCAAAGCCTATGCAGGTTTATCTGTATTTGCCGGTGTAGGAGAACGTACTCGTGAAGGTAATGACCTGTTAAGGGAAATGATCGAATCTGGGGTAATCAAATATGGTGATGAATTTGTCGAAGGTATGGAAAAGGGTGATTGGGACCTTAGTAAAGTAGACACTGAAGAGCTTGCTAAGTCTCAAGCAACCTTAGTATTTGGCCAAATGAATGAGCCTCCCGGAGCACGTGCTCGAGTGGCATTATCTGGGTTGACTGTCGCTGAATATTTTAGAGATGGAGATGGAGAAGGTCAAGGAAAGGACATACTCTTCTTTATGGACAACATATTCCGATTCACTCAAGCGGGTTCAGAAGTATCTGCCTTGCTGGGCAGAATGCCTTCTGCTGTAGGTTATCAACCCACCTTAGCTACAGAAATGGGAGCCATGCAGGAGCGAATTACTTCTACCAAAAGAGGTTCGATTACTTCTGTACAAGCGGTTTATGTACCAGCGGATGATTTAACTGACCCTGCTCCTGCTACAACCTTTACTCACTTGGATGCTACTACTGTACTATCCAGAAAAATTGCCGAACTGGGGATCTATCCAGCAGTGGATCCTTTGGATTCCACTAGTAGAATTCTTAATGCTGAGGTATTGGGAGAGGAGCATTATGGCACGGCACAAAAAGTAAAAGAACTGCTGCAACGATACAACGAACTGCAGGACATTATTGCCATATTAGGTATGGATGAATTATCTGATGAAGACAAGTTGGTAGTACATAGGGCCAGAAGGGTACAGCGTTTCCTTTCGCAACCTTTCCATGTGGCCGAGCAGTTTACTGGACTTGAAGGCGTTTTGGTGGATATAAAAGATACCATCAAAGGGTTTAACCAAATCATGGATGGTGAATTTGACCACTTGCCAGAAGCCGCATTTAATTTGGTAGGAACCATTGAAGATGCAGCAGCTAAAGGCGAAAAACTAATGGCAGAAGCCCAAGAGGATTAAGAATGAGTTTACATTTAGAAATAATTACTCCAGAGAAACACGTATTTCAAGGAGAGGTGGAGTCCGCTACTTTTCCTGGTACTTTGGGGACCTTTCAAGTATTAAAAGACCACGCTCCCATAATCAGTTCTTTAGGTCAGGGATCTTTGGTTTATGTCGATGGGGAAGGGACGCATAACATAGAAATTGACGGTGGAGTAGTTGAGGTCCTTAAAAACAAAGTTACAGTACTTGCCGAATCAATTTTGTAAAAATATACTCCTTTGAAAGCATTTAACAGTCTTTTCTATCTGGGAAGACTGTTTTTGTTTCGATATTGATAATAATAATCCTTCCGTATATCTCGTTAATTAAGGTATATTTAATAAATGAAAACACGGCACATCTTTCTTATTTTGATCGTATGCATCCTGGGCAACGATACACTATGCGCGCAAAAGCTTAAGCTAAAGAAGCCCCGGAAAAAGAAAACCGAAACAATTAATTTTGATTCTTTAAGCGCGACCCAAGCCCCTACCGTTAATTTGGAAAAGGAGGAGGATGAGGAGATAGTAAAGAAAAAAAAGAAACGTACTAAGAAAAACGTCTACTTTGGAATGAAAACCCGTAAGGCTCGGATCAGTCGACGTTCCGGTTCTAAGCAATTGTATGAAGAATTCTATTATCTGCAAGAAAGTAAAAAGCCCAATCAATACGTTAGAGAGAAGTACTATTACGATCCTGAAGATCGCAAAGTCAAATTCAGTAGTTCTGTCAATAAGGAAGGTGTGCTTATTTTGCACGGGCCTTTTAAAAGATACTTGGATGGCCAGTTAGTATCAGAAGGAATATTTTATGTAGGGACCAAACACGGCAGATGGATGGAGTACTTTAGCAATGATGTCCTTAAAAATAAAGAAAAATTCTATCGAGGCTGGCCCAAAGAATCTGAAATCACGTACCATGATCAAGAGGCTACGAAGGTAAAAGAGGTTCTCCCCATTAAATACGGGAAAAAGGAAGGTAAGTACTACTACTTTCACGACAACGGGGTCCTTGGTGTCAGTGGCACTTTCGAAAATGATCGAAAAATAGGTGTCTGGAAAGAATATTATAAATACCGAAGAAATCGAAGGAATCGAAAAAAAGAGGTCCAATACGGAGCAGACGGCTTTGATTCTCAATTCTCTCCCTTTATCCTTAAAGAATGGAGCCAGGAAGGCAAATTGATCTATGACCGTGAAACACATCGTAAAAGACTGAATCAGAGCTAAAAGGCATCTTCGAAGTGATCCACGACAGGTGGGTGGTCCCATACAATTGCTACTACGTCAAATCTAACATTACTAGGCCAATGGTGGTGGCTTAAGAAACATTCCGCAGTATTAAGTATGGTTTCTTGTTGAGAAAAGCTTAAAGATGCTTCGGGTAATCCCCATTTGGTATTTGAGCGAGTCTTTACTTCCACAAAAACCATAAGATGAGTTTTTATGACAATCAAATCAATCTCTCCATGTCCATGACGATAGTTACGGGCAACCAATTGGAAGCCGTATCGTTCCAAATAAGTGAGCGCCAAGGCCTCGCCTTTGCATCCAATTTTTTTGCGATTTGTCACGATTTTAAAATAGGGTCTTTCAATTTCTATTTTTGTTGTTAACTTCGAATTTAACGATAGCCAGTGTACGAATGTTGGATAATGTGAACCCCACCCAAACGGTTAGTTGGGAAAAATTAAAAGCACATCAAAAAGAGGTTACGGCCATAAGAACCCTCTTTAATCAAGATCCTCAAAGAGCCCAGAAATTTTCGCGAAGGTTTGAAAACATACTCATTGATTTCTCAAAAAATCAGCTGACTTCTGAAACGTTAAACCTGTTAGAAGCCTGGGCTGAAGAATGTAAACTTAAAGAAGCCATTGCTGAAATGTTCTCAGGCGG
>JAJCYK010000136.1 GCA_029262935.1 Cytophagales bacterium
TATGGTCCAGCCATCCGCTTCTTGTACCACGTTCTTTGAACCTAAATTAACCATTGGTTCAATGGCCAATATCAATCCACTACGCATCATGGTACCTCTACCCCGTTTTCCGTAATTAGGAACCTCCGGACTCTCGTGCAAGGTTTTACCGATGCCATGTCCTACCAATTCCCGAACTACACTATAACCAGATCGCTCTACATGCTCCTGAATGGCATGGCCAATATCGCCAATGCGATTACCAGCTTTAGCATTCTCGATGCCTTTATAAAGAGACTCTTTAGTTATCAACAATAGATTTCTAATTTCATCTGAGACTTTCCCTATGGGATAAGTATAAGCAGAATCACTATGAAATCCTTTGTAAAACACCCCGCAATCAATGGAGGCTAAATCTCCTTCTTTAAGTACGTAGTTTCCTGGTATTCCATGCACAACCTGTTCATTAACCGATATGCACAGAGACCCCGGAAATCCATTGTAACCTTTAAACGAAGGTGATCCTCCATGATCCTGAATAAATTCTTCAGCAACGGTATCCAATTCAAGGGTCGTAACACCCGGAGCCACTAGTTTAGCTACCTCTCCGTGAGCCCTTCCCAGGATATCGGCGCTTTGCCGAATACATTCAATTTCCTCGGTGCTCTTATAATTAATCATTACTATGCAGCACGACCTCTGGTCCTACCCGACTTCATCATTCCATCATAATGCCGCATCAACAAATAACTTTCTATCTGTTGTAAAGTATCAAGAATCACTCCAACCATAATAAGCAGGGACGTGCCTCCATAGAAATAGGAGAACCCCCTAGTCACTCCAGCTAAACTAGCAATTGCCGGTAATACTGCGATCAGAGCCAAAAACACCGATCCTGGAAATGTAATTCTCGATAATATCGTATCTATAAACTCAGAAGTTTGTTTACCTGGTTTTATGCCCGGTATAAACCCTCCGTTACGCTTCAAATTGTCTGATATGTCATTGGGGTTGACGGTAATTGCTGTATAGAAAAAGGTAAATATCACTACAAGAATTCCGAAAACCACATTGTATTGCCAGGAAGTAAAATCATTAAACGTATTGCCAATAGTATTAGCAATATCACTACTGTCTCTGAACAAACCGGCGGCCATACCTGGTATAAACATTAACGCCTGAGCGAAAATGATAGGCATTACACCGCTAGCATTAACCTTCAATGGAATGTACTGTCTTTGCCCTCCATAAACCTTGTTACCAACTACCTGTTTGGCGTATTGCACAGGCACCCTACGAACGGCTTGAGTAAGCATCACAGTGGCCATTACAACAAAGAACAATGCTAGAATCTCCAAAAGGAAAAGTAACGCCCCTTGCATACCTTTAGCAGAAAATTCCTGAATAATCGCCGTGGGAAACCCTGCTATAATACCAATCATAATAAGCATGGAAATACCATTTCCAATGCCTTTATCTGTAATACGCTCTCCTAACCACATGCAAAACATGGTCCCGGTGGTGATAATAACCACAGAAGAAACAGTAAAGAAGAACCTGTTCTCCACGAGTATGGCCTCTGCAGGTATCGTGACAGTTAAATAACTAATAGACTGGGCTGCGGTAATAACAATGGTTAAAACCCGCGTAATCTGCGTCATCTTCTTCTGACCAGAGTCTCCTTCTTTTTTCATCTTCTGAAAATAAGGAACAGCTACTGTCATTAATTGAATAACAATAGATGCAGAAATGTAGGGCATAATACCCAACGCAAAAATGGAAGCCCTATTAAAGGCACCACCCAAGAAAATGTCTAAGAAATCGAATATACCTCCAGGAGTAGTCAATTGATCCGGGTCTACACCTGGTAGTACCACAAATGATCCCACTCTGAAAATGATCAGAAATCCTATGGTGTTTAGAATTCTGACCCTTAGATCTTCTATTGAAAATATGTCCCGTATGGTTGTAAAGAATTTCTTCATTATCCCAGTTTCACAGCTTTACCTCCAGCTTTTTCTATAGTTTCTGCGGCAGTAGCAGAAAACGCATGCGCAGTAACTTCTACTTTTGCACTCAATTCACCTCTGCCCAATACCTTAACTAAATCTTTTTTACCTACCAATCCATTGGCTATCATTAAGTCCACGGTGATAGTTGTTTCTTTAGAACTGTCCGCTAAACTTTGTATAGCATCAAGATTGATGGCTTTATATTCCACCCTGTTAGGGTTTGTAAATCCAAATTTAGGAATTCTCCTTTGTAAGGGCATTTGTCCTCCTTCAAATCCTTCCTTCTGCGAATATCCTGAGCGTGATTTTGCACCTTTGTGTCCTCTGGTGGAGGTACCCCCACGACCAGTTCCCTGGCCTCTACCTATACGCTTACGGGATTTCGTAGATCCATCTGCTGGCTTTAATGTATGCAGTTTCATAATTACACCTCGGTTACTGTGACCAAATGACTTACTTTATTTATCATCCCTAAAATTTGAGGCGTTCCCTCCAATTCCACGGTTCGGTTAATCTTACCCAGGCCTAGCGCCTTAATAGTTAACTTTTGTCGTTTAGGACGCCTGATCGTACTTCGTACTTGTGTTATTTTTACTTTTCCCATGATTATCCATTAAACACTTTGGCCAAAGTAACGCCACGTTGTTTCGCCACCGTATAGGCATCTCTCATATTACTTAATGCATGGAAAGTTGCTTTTACTACGTTGTGAGGATTTGAGGACCCTTTAGACTTTGCTAAAACATCCTTAACTCCAGCACTTTCCAATACTGCGCGCATGGCACCACCGGCAATCACTCCCGTTCCAGGAGCAGCTGGCTTTAGCATTACTAATCCACCACCAAATTTTCCAATAGCTTGATGCGGTACGGTATTTTTGTAAACAGGTACCTTAACTAAATTCTTTTTGGCATCGTCAATTCCTTTGGTAATAGCATCTGTTACTTCATTGGCTTTGCCCAATCCATATCCAACTACACCATTTCCATCTCCTACTACTACTATAGCTGAAAAGCTAAATCTTCTACCACCTTTCACCACTTTCGCGACTCTTTTTATTGCCACGACTTTCTCCTTAAGATCTATTTCACTGGCCTTAACCGATCTAATGTTACTTTGAGACATAATTTAAAATTTTAATCCTCCTTCCCGAGCACCATCTGCCAAGGCCTTTACTTTACCGTGATATACATATCCACCTCGATCAAATATCACACTTTCCAATCCGTTGGCGCTAGCCTTCTCCGCTAGTTTTTTACCTACCTCCTTGGCAGAATCGATGTTTAGAGCAGTCTTACCAATCTCTCTAGACGAAGACGCCACTAAAGTATGACCGTTTACATCATCTATGATTTGGGCGTAGATAGCTTTGTTACTTTTGAACACGGACAACCTAGGTCGTTCAGCAGTACCGGAAATGCGGCTTCTGATTCCGTGTCTAATTCGTTGTCTTCGATTTACTTTTTTAGATGCCATTATTAAGATTATTTTGCTGCTGTCTTACCCGCTTTACGTCTTACTTGCTCTCCTACAAAGCGAATTCCTTTACCTTTATATGGCTCTACTTTTCGCAGGGATCTAATCTTAGCCGCTACATCGCCAATCAGCTGCTTATCAATACTTTCTAATTTGATTGTTGGGTTCTTACCTTTTTGAGTCTCAGCATTAACTTTAACTTCTTCAGGAATTGCCATCACG
>JAJCYK010000137.1 GCA_029262935.1 Cytophagales bacterium
AGCCTTTCGCTCAAGGGATTACAAAAGTATGTCTTGGCAGTCTAAAAAACAAGAGGCAATGCTTATTTTAAATTGATTCGTGGTCAACTACTCAATAATCAAAGGAACTACCGAGGAAGACGAGCCCTGAAACTTCACGAAATAGACGCCGCGGGCAAGCTTAGGTAAGATCAGTGGATGAACTTGAGTGCCAGACGTATAATTCAAAGTCGTTCTTAGATATTCTTTTCCTTGAGCATCACAAAGACTAATATTGGTTATTCCAGCCTCTTGCGCCTGGCTTCTAATTTCGACATAACTGGTAGCGGGTATGGGAAAAACACTAAATGATTCTTGACTAATAGAACGAAATACAGATTCAATCCAGGAATAACTAAAAGTACCATCAAAGTCTGTCTGCTTTAAGCGATAAAAAGACCGACCTGCCAAGGGCTGCCTATCCAGGGTGTCGTAAAAGAGGGTTTCATTGCTATCTCCTGCTCCAGGAATTTCCAAGAGATCTTCAAACTCTTGTCCATCAGCGGATCGCTGTACTGTGAAAAAATCGTTGTTGGTTTCACTGGCGGTAGACCACGTGATCTCCACGACATCGCCTTTTGCTGCCGCCTCAAAACTAGCTAGTTCGATAGGCAAAGGTGTAGCACTAGCGGTGGCCACAGTAAACGTGCGGGAATTCCGCAAATTGCCTCCAGTTAGGTTAAAACGGTATACATCACCACCTAAGTCAGTGGTTATCGAAAATGCTGTAGCGTCACTAAAATCGCCATCGCCATCACCATCAATTAAAAGCCGTACATCCGCTGCTGCAGTAACATTCAAACCAGATAAATCAAAGTCAAGAAAAGTACGACCCACGTTAACGGAGCTAGTCCCAGCGGTATTTCTTTCAGATACCCTCCAAATGCGACCCAAACGACTGACCACACCTGTTGGAACATCAGTGAATCCGATAGAGGTTAAAGGCCCATTGTTATGGCCCAAAATCAAAAACTCGTTATTCCCTAAACCGCCAAAGGTGGACTTGCTTATGCGCACAATACCAGCTTGCGAATCATTGTGAATGTTGGAGGCATCCACTCGCCCAATGCCGGCAACTTCGTAGTCGTAGTCCCCGTTGCCCCCATTATCCATAGTATAAAGGTCATTGCTAGTAAGTGTAAAATTGTACTTAGCAGCTAAATAGTTCTCCACTATGATTCTCTGGGCGGTGTTTACACTAAAATTGAAAACAATGACTTCGCTTATATCTCCGTTCCAAGACTCACTGCCTTGGCGCCCCACTCCAAAATCCGACCAGGAAGCTAGGGTTCCGTCATAGGTAACGGATCCTGCAGCGGTGTTATTTACATATTGTTGAATGGTTGTGCCATTGTAGTCATTGAGTATGCTAAAAAAAGTACTGGCTGACAGCGCGGTAACTTGTGAAATGCTGCGAGAGCTGTTGTTTGATTGTACTCCTCTTCCCCATACCCGACTGTTGGTGGTGTTCACCCACATTCCAAGAGTTTTGTTGGAACCTGAAGTGCTAAAAGCTGATCCTGCCGGCGCGGCATGAATTAACCCAGGATTTGGCGATGGTAGTGAAGCGTATTGCGCTACTACCCATAATGAAACCTGGTTAGAGCTGGCCACTCCAGTAGCCAATAGCCGGCTTAGAGAACCGTTGAATCTTAGGGCCGGAAAGCCATTGACAATATTCGTAAGATACGTGGGTTGATCACTGGCAGTAGTTTCCGTAACATCGTTGCCATTCCCAGAGCGGTCGTGCCATTCTTCTACTAAATTGTTATTTGCTGCTAAGGTTACTCCTGCGTCGGTGTAAACACCACTATCTGCACTTAACCATATGATATTAGTGGCCGTAGCACCCACTCCCCCTGGACCCGTTTGTGCCTGATGTTGCAAATGGAAAAATCCCAAAAACAGACATAACCTTACCAATAAAAGGAAAGGAGGTCCAAAAAATGGGTGTTTTAATTTACCCCAGGCCAACGGTTGAGAAACGTCCAAGTTGTTAATACTAAAAATGCCAGGTACTATTACATAACTAATTTACAGCATAAATAGGACATTTCAATAGTATTTACCCGCCAGGTTGACCCAGGTAATGACCTTTTTGAGAATTTTTTTAGTACGATCAATAGCTAATCTTTGATGGCTCCAAACAGCCCCTGGGCCATATTTAGCTCTAGCTGATTCGTATTGGTCTTACGGTCAACCGTTAAATTGCCGTCTTTCACTACAGCATTAAAACTGGTCATAGACAAGTATTGTTCTATAGGAATTCGCATGGTTCCTAAAATATGCTCGGAGAAAAATTTATCTTGACTCTTCCCAGCCAGGTTTGAGAAAATTTCTTGCAGTTCGTCTAAACCGTAGCTTTCATTTGTGCCGCCGTATTTCTTGAACAAATGTCTCATACCATCGTCTATGCTTTTAGCATTGTTTGTTTCCTGACGAATAATCATGTCCTGAGCTATGGCCACAAAAAGTCCGCCAGCATAGATCAAGCCCCAATGATCATGCTTTTCTGATCCTTGAATCATGGAAATCCTGCCCAAACCGTTGTCGGTATCATACCGCTTAAACATGATGTTATTCAAGGCTTGGAAGTAACTTTCTTCTTTTAAAAAACCCAGCTGATATAAGGCCTTTAACGTATAATAATTAGTAAATCCTTCCTTAAACCATTCAGTTTGGTCATCTTCCGGCACAAAGGATTTACCATTCCAGAGGTGAAAGAATTCATGTGCAAAAATGAATTTTGAAAGCACCTTTGACATGCCATCACCGTCGGCTTCTACCAAAATGCTGATGTTATTCCCGATTACTTCTCCATCTGTAACAGAAGATTCATTAATGATGACTAATGAGCGCCTAAAGTTGTTCTCTGGTCCGGGAGCAGGAGGCGCACCCATTAAGCGTATGTAATAATCCATGACTCCAGCTGCCAAATTCCGGTATTCCTCTTTTTCAGCGATCACCCCGGTTCCTCCTAAGGCAAAGGTGAGCTCAAAACTCCCTCTTTTAAAAGTCAACTCCTCGTGAGTCCCCATAAACATCAAGGATTCAATTAAGTCTCTTTGATTTTGTGGACGAAAATCGTTCTTTTTTTTATCGGTGGCCTCCCAGGGAGTTGTAACAGTCCATTGTGCGGGAACATCAAACCTTACCTGGATGTCTTCCCATTCCGTACCATTCAAAATCAACAGGGCGCGACCACTGCAGAAAACGCCCCATTCCGTAACATAAGCGACTCCATCCAACCCTCCACCCCAGGTGTACTGATCATGATCCAACTTGACCCTGTAGGTTAGGGTAATTCTTTCCTGGGAACTAGCCGCAAGTTCCCAGCGAGCATCTGGCAATTCATTAATCTCAACTTCATTACCCAAGGCATCCAGAGTTCGAATGTCTTCCACAAATGTGGCCCACCTTTTAGGCAACTGATTGGCACCATTTGTCATGTATAACATGCTGTCTTTGGGGAAGAAAGAAACTGTGACATCAACAACCCTGATAGCGCTGGAATCAATAGAAATGGTGTAAATGATTTGATTGTTATTCTCTGGATTTGCTATTAAAGTCGCCCCACAACTGAGTGAGGCTACTGTTAAAGTCAAAGCTATGATCACGTTTTTCATATAAGTTTTCTGGTCAAAGATTCCTCAATGATGCATAATTTGAGCCTTTTAGAGCTGTATTCTAGTTCGGAATTTGTTCGGATTAGCAAATCCAAACATGCTATTGCGCTAAACGCTGAAGATAGTGCTTAGGCGTAGTGCCTTTGGCTTTTTTAAAAGCTGCGTAAAAGACCGATGGTGAATTAAAACCCGCTCGTTGCGCCAACCCCATAATGGTGAAGTGATGGAATTGCTCTGATTGAAGGGCGGTTACTACTTCCTGGATTCGTAAGTCGTTGATGAATTCGTTAAAATTTTGCAGATGCTCTTGATTGATCCAACCGCTTAGATCTTGATAGGGAACATTAAGTTTTAAGGATAA
>JAJCYK010000138.1 GCA_029262935.1 Cytophagales bacterium
CAATTACTGATTGCAATTTTGACGCGAGCTCAATTTTCTTTTCTTCCGACAATTCAACCTCAACTTGATTACCATCTTCGTCCTTTTTTTCGTATTTGGTTAGTTCGCGGTATAAGGAGGTAACCTTATTTTCTCTAACATAAGGTCTTAACTCGTATTCGGCATTCCTTAGTGCTGCAAGATATGTGAAATAGATATATTGTATTTCGTTCTGGTCAAGGGGTCTATCTTCAGAGCCGCCGCAAATTTTCCACCGTAAAACTTTAGAGCCGGTCTCGATAGTTTCTAGTCTATATTCAAAATGCATTTGCAGCTCTTGCTTCTCATGATCCTCGGGATCTTGATAAAGCATACTATGAAAATATTGTCTATCCTCGTCTTCCTCAATTTCAAAATGTAAGTGAAATTCAATAGGTTTAATCTCAGAATCGATATTAGTTGGATCAATAAAGAAATCTTCGTCATTTCTTATTCCTATATCTCTCCATTGTTTACCAAAACCAAGAGTAATTCTGAGAGCATCAATAACTGCAGACTTACCAGAATTATTTTCACCAATAATTATATTAAGCCCTTTGTTGAGACTAAGGTTTAATTCCCGGATTGCACGAAAATTTCTAATTATCAGTTTACTGAGGTACATACTTTAGATTAATTTGTCCAATCAATTAGTCCTGATTATTGTTTTCTAGTAAATTTCTATTCCGGCGCACATGAATATCCCATGTGCGTTCTTAGTAATTTGGTCTTTTAGAACATTTATAGATTCACCATATAGATCAGCCAGCCCAACCATAGTGTGAACTACCTCTTGGGGTCCTGATATACTCCCCTGTAATTTTACAAATGGAGAATCGGTCTCAGTTAATAATCTTTCTCTTGGAATAATTCTTAACAATCTACGTCCGTTTTCCGTCTTTAGCATTACTGAATTCACGGAAAAATAACAACCAATGTCTATTGCTCGCCGGGTATCTTCATGTGATCCTGAAAACCAATGCAATATAGTTTTCACATTTTCTGTATCGACACATTTCTCAATCAAGCTTATTACGTCCTTTGCTGCTCCTCGACTGTGTATTGACATAATCCTACCACCGTATTTCTGTGAAACTTCAAGAGTACGAGTAAACACTTCTTTTTGCTTTTCGTAGTTGCTCCTATACTGTGGACTACCATCCAATCCGACTTCTCCAACAAAAGCACAATCTCTTATTTGCTCTTCAAGTAAGTCAATTTCAGAGTACCGGTCTCCCACTAGCTCTGGATGTAAGCCAACGGCGGTGTGGACATAATTGCTATCCTTTGTCCAAACTTGATTTTGAGCGTATGCTTTAGGTGTTGTTGTTACAGCTAATACGGTAATGCAATCCTTTTCACACCGCTTTATAAGGGCAACCGGATCGGAATGCAAATCAACATGGCAATGAAAATCGAAGCCTCTTATTCTCACTTTCCCAGTCATAACCTCTCAATTTTAACATTGTCCACGATTGCCCCAACTTCTTTAATACCTCTTCTAAGTACATCAGTATAGCTTTCTATCTCTGATATCGAGTAGTCATTTAGAGGTCCTGTCTTATGTACATAAATGTTAGCTAGCTCTGGTCGTTGGGCAAGTCGTTGGCTCATTATCTGAAAGGCCCTGACATCCCTCGCTTCAGCTTGCTTTGCATTCAACGGTTTGGCAGTAAGATCGGGTATGGAATAGGTTGTGGAGTCATTTCCAAATGCTGCTTGTATTGATGCACGACGGATCAAACAAGGCGTACAGTAACCACAATGGCCAGGTGGTTGTTTTTTCCATCGACCTTTAGTTACTGAGGAACATGAAATAGTAATATCTAAATTGGTTCTGACAAATTTCCTGTTCTTACACTGTGCTAACATTTCACCTTTTGTATTAAAGCGGTAAGGATTTACTAATCGAGCTCCAATTCCTAGATTGTCAACGAGTTCCTGCCACAGGGCCATATAGAATGGATGGGTTGTACGAGTGCTCCAGGCACCGAGCCGCAATGGATCAAGTGGAATATTCAATGAAATAAGGCCATTTTCTGGAATATGTACTGGTGTTTCACCGTCAAGAGCACTTGCAGCCAAACAGGCCAAGCCAAAGAATATGAACGAACGCCCACGTGTCGTTTTCTCAACTCCCAGCTCGGGCAAGTCATTCTTATCAAAACTCACATTAGCTCTAACATGACGTGGATTCACCTCACCATAGGTTTTACTGATCCTATCGGCGCAAACCTCCTGGCTTTTGGTGCTAGTATCTTGATAATGACTTACTAGTATAGGGTTTCTTTTATCATGCAACAAGTCTATTACTCCGACGAAACTGTCCAGTCCTCCAGAAAAAAGGCAAACACTGTCGAAGTCGGTGGCGAAAAGCTCGGGCGGCTTTTCGACCAGAGATTTAATTCCCCTTTGTCGAGGTCGGAAGACTATGTCCCAATAATCGCCAGTTAGAAACTTAAGTATTCTTGCAATTAAAGTAACATTTGATGACCATAAGTCAGGATCTGCAACTGGAATATACAAATCAATCTCGCGGCTCCAACTGTCTTGAGCATTTTCAGCTCGGGAAATTCGAGTATCTGCTGCGGTGACGGTTGCAGCAAGGACTGCAAGGTCAACTGCAGTCTCTGAGGGATACAAACCCCTAAGGGCAAGCTGATGAAGCATTTGGCCAACTCCATGATTTAGCCGACCATTATTTTTCATGAAACGAAGCTTACTAATCAAAGAACCTTTGTCTTTAACATGTACTTTTGCTTTGTCAGCATCGTTCAACCGAACAACTATACTATTTCGTTTCATTCTTCATTATCTCCTAGTAATTCCAAAAGGCTCCAAGCTTCAAAGTAGGTCTGATCAACAACCTTTCTGATATCTTGATCCGTCATCCCTGATAACTCCGACAAGTCACTTGTGAAAGAGTCTCTCACCGTTCGTTCTATATAATCCCTAAATTGTTCATCGAATTGTTGGATGTCTTCGAGGTTTGCTGTGAACTTGAATCCGTTGACACCAATTTCCTGATACAGCCGTGCCTCAATTGTATGTGCAATGAAATTCAGGAAAACCTCTTTGATTTGATCCGAAGACAAAGATTCCAAATTGTCAATACCAAACTGGTCTAGAACAGCAATCGTTTCTAACCAGGCATCTCGTGCAATCGCCTCATCTACTGATCCACCATCCTGGCAAATGACTTCCGTTAAACCAATGAACACGTCTTGAACTCCTCGGCCGGTATAATCATGCAAGTTTATACGGCGTAGAGTTTCACTAATTCCATCGCGCTGTATTCCCCTGAATATGCTAAGAGCATTACTAACAGCGGCGCCTGATATCGCCATCCTTAGAACTGCGTTTTTCCGCCCGCCTATTCCATTTCGCACATAGTCTCTTACCGAACGTTTTAACGCTCGTCGGTCCCCGCCACCAGATCCTGCAAACTTAGAAAAGTTAGTCCGAGCATTTCTAAAGCGTTCCGGCTCTGTAGCTGGTGATATCGGTTTCTTCGGATCACTTCCTTGGTCTTCATTACCAGTATCATCTGGTGTTTCAGGATCAAGACTACCAGGCAGGGGGCCAGTATTAGGCTCTTCTAGCCATGTTGGTATAAGCGGGGTTCCTGAACCGGAACCGGAAGAAGATCCAGACGTTCCCATTAACCTTTTCTATTTTGAAGCGTCGCAATAGCCGCAGAGGCACCATGCTTTAGAAATGTATTTTCATTCTGGTCTGCCCATCCCTGCATAACGGACTTTAATTCTTCTATTGCTTTTCTTTCTGTAATGGACTCGTTCCAGCCTTTAACAACCCAAAGCCCTAATCCCTCATAATCGAAGCTTCCGAGTAAACTAACTAATTCACTTTGTAGTTGAGGATGATGTTTTACCACAATGGATAAACCTTCAATTCCCCGTGGTGTAGCGCTTAAGTTGCTAGCGCCAAGAATTCGTTCACGAAGTGTGCTAAAAATCAACTTTGCACCCTCCAGCTCCAATGTTTTAACCTCCTGCTCAACGGTTCTCAGCTCTAATTGAGTGCCACTGAGCTTTGCTATCAGGGCCTCTATTTCACTTGACCCGGAAATCCCTACCAATAAGCGTTTATCGCGTGCAACGAAAATATATGGCCGTAAATCAACATCGGACATTGCAGGTTCTATGTCAAACCATTGCTTTAACCAATCGCGCTCAAGCCATTTGGCAGCCTCCGTTTCTTGACTCTCGTGCTTCGTAATAGTCTTATTACTACCCTTACCCTTTTTCTTCGCACCATCTTGAGATGCATTGGTTGACCTTTCAAGTTCAACTATGTCGGAAGATTTACCATCTTCAGAAACCATGGCCTGTGAAGCAATGTGGTCGTAAAAAGAAGGTTGAAAACGCTCTGCTAACATAAGTTTAGCAAGTATGGGTTGGTTAATCAGATCTCCGAACCCTCTAGCCTTGGCAATAATTTGTCGTACAAGAAGGGTATTTAAGAATCGTTTGATTTGCCGCGGGTTTCCTTTGGTCCCCACCGCAAGGATTGGGGCAATTTGATGAGCTAAAATAAACGCCGAATCCAATTCCTTCCGTATACTTTCATCTACGCTATGGACATCGGATTGAGATAAGCCTGAACCTAGCCAAGGCCTCTGCATATCTTTTTTCGCTATTTCCAAGAGTGACTTGAAGCCTTCATGGTCTTCACCAACCATACTATTTATCAGAAGAAGGACTACATAGGTCCTAGTTTCCCTGGCCCCAAGTGCAGGTATCCTAAATGGAATTTGGATCAACTTTTCCAAATAATTCCTGGCATAGGGCAAAGGCCCAGACGCTATTGGCAAATCGGGAAAGTGTTGACGTACGGCATACTCTATCATTGCTTCATCAGCTCCAATCACAAAAGCCGTCTTAGGGACGAACAGAAACAGCCTGATTGCCTCTAGTGTCTCAATGGCAGTCGTGGGGAGACAGCGGTCTAGATCGTCGATCAGAACTACAAGCTGATCGATTTTAGCCACATTCAACAACTCCTTGAAGTCTTCACGAAAGGCATGAATAGTATCGGGAAGGGTTTCAGTGTCTTCACGAGGCTTTAATAAGCCAGTTATTTCTTTTACCTTATCGGAAATCTTATCAGTACTAGTGCCTTCGGCAAATTGAGCTAAACCTTTCAATGAACTCATGGCTGTCTCCAACTGATCAGGGGAAGGCAATCCTGTAAAAATATTGAATGCTGCGCTACCACCGCTTCTGGCCACTTTGAGCCAATTCACTCGTCTTAATAATTTTTTACCTGCGTCCTTTATTTTCTCAATTCCTGATTTCTGACGACATAATTCGGTAATAGTTGACTCGATCAGGACAGTTTTGGCATCGTCAAAACCTTCAAATGTCCAGCCATTGAACCAAAGCACTGCCACCTTATTATCTGATTCCAGTTCGCTTTCAATCATTCTTAGAATACTTGATTTGCCAGCTCCCCAATCCCCATGTATTCCAACAGTTAGAGGACGATCTTGATTGACCTTCAAAAGCTCGACAACCGTCTGTGAGATTGTTTCACAATTCAAAAAATCAACTTCAGTTTCGTGGTCTGGTATCAACATAATTCAGTCATTATAATTCCAAAGGTAGTTATTATGCAAGGATTATTTCTATGCTGATATTCTGTTTCAAACCTTAATAGGCGATAAATCGAATCTCTGCTCAATCCAGAAGTAAATTCGATCATTATTAATAAGGAGTCAATCACTAGAAACTACTATTCTGTACTGAGTTGTAAAAAATTACAACAATTACTGGTGCTTTCTAACTATTGAATTAGCTTTCTAGCTACTGAATTAAAATGACTGCTTGGTAAATTTACAAACCCAATACTGCCATCGTAATTTAGAATGAACGCTAATTAATACTGGTATAATTTGGAAAACCCTTTCACTGCCGACGCCGGCAGTGAAGGAAACAATGTGTTCCTCCATTCCAGTTGCTCCACTGCTACCGCTCAACCCAACCCTACTTTAGTTCCACGCCTTACCTTCCGTCACGGGCTGTTCTCCTCTTTCGAGCAACGGCTCAGGCTAGCCCTCCGTAAGACCACAGCCCCTAGTTTGTCCGCACCTTGGCGCCCATGGACAGTTAGCACAGATCGGGTAATCCATCCGCCGGTTAGCGGTACCCCAAAAGCAAAAAGCAAGGGTAGGAGCGAGCACTTTCAACTCATAGATCAAAGGTGAAAGCGCCCTTGCTTTTTAGCCAACCCGGCTTGACCCTACTTTCTGTACAACTGTCCATGGGATGCGGCCAAGCAACACTATCTCCCCTAGCCATCGCCACACGGATCCACCTTCGGTAAACCTATGGTGGACAAAGCCACCCTCCGGCTAATACCCAACCCTGAGCCACCCGCAAGCCCTAGCTAAAAAGGTGCGGTGAGCGCGCTAGCCATCATCACGCAAAAGGTCAAAATGGGCTTCACTCAATTCCCCAGATGCGCAAGCCGTAGGCATGCCCTTCGGGATGGGCCATACCCAAAAATCCGGTCCTTCAAACCGGACGCTGGCACTGTGAAATCGTTCCGCCAACCAATTATTTTTAAGGCCATATTTGATCAGTAATCATGCCATCAAGTTAGGGCTTATGGACCGTACAAATTCAAATCCACCCACCGTAAACCACTACCATTATTTAGCCAAGTATACAAACCCGGATTTGATTTTAGTTCCGGCCAAAGCCCTGTGATCACTGCCATAATTCTGCCCTAGTCTGGTAGGTACGTTTCACTTAAATCATAACGATATGGTAACTCAATCTAACGCTCGCTTTAAGGTATCTGAAATTCAACTCCACTACAAAAATGTAGTTAAGCCCAATGATCGACCTAGTGTAAATTGTTCCACAGATGCACATCAAATATTTCTAGAAAATTGGGATTCTAATATCATCGAACTCAAAGAAGAATTTAAGATCTTACTACTTAATCGCGCCCACAAAGTTCTGGGTATTTCACTAATCAGTTCAGGAGGATTAAGCGGTACTTTGGTTGATCCCAAACTTATCTTTGTGACTGCGCTTAAAGCCAACAGCAGTAGTATTATCATGGCCCATAATCATCCCAGTGGAACCCTGAAACCTAGTAGTGCAGATATACAGCTTACTAGTAAATGTGTGCAAGCGGGCAAGCTGTTAGAGTTGCCCATCCTGGATCATCTGATCATCACCCGATCTGGCTTTTATTCCCTGGCGGATGAAGGGCTGATCTAGCCAGTTTTCTGCTTATTGCCTAGCGGCATTTGGCTCTCCCCATTTCAGCCTTTTGTCGCCAGCAAAAACCTCAAAATCAACTATGATTTTTCGGCGGTTTTCGCTACCTTCTTTAAGCCAACGAAGGCTCCCCTCCTGTGGGTAGCAAGACGTGATTAGAGTCCCTTAAAACGTTTCGAGGGCCTCAAAACTCACGGCATTTTTTGAGCAGTATTTTTTTGAGTTATCAACACTGCCAAATAAACACCGATTTTTACTATGATCGGTAACCTGTTTTTTTAAATATTAATGGCTCATGGCACGACCTAAAAAAGCCATCAAAAGAACCCGTGAAGTTAAGGTACGATATACTTCCTTTGAATATGTGTTCATAGAAAAGGCAGCCGACCAGCATGGCCTCTCTAAAGCGGAATTTGTACGTGACAAAAGTTTAAGCCACCGGCTAAAACCCAGGTTATCCGTAGAGGAAGCAGACCTATTTCATCAGCTCACCGATGTTGCCGGTAGTTTGCGAGAACTAGCCAAAAAAACTTCAGAAAGAGAACTTATAACTCTTCAGATAATCAAGACTCTGGAAGGGGTGCATGAGGTCATTGATAAACTCAAGTAATCATGATAGGTAAAACAAACATAGGCAAGTCCTTTGGTGGCTGCATACGTTACGTAATGGAAAAAGAGCAGGCCGAAGTACTGGAACAATCCGGTGTGCGCATTGATAGTCCGCAGATGACATCTGAGGATTTCAACCTCATTCGCAAACAAAATCCTCAGGTTGAAAATGCAGTGTGGCACACTTCAATTTCCTTTGCCAATCAAGATCAAGTGACTAACGAATTGATGGGAGAGGTAGCTAAGGAGTATCTTAAAAAGATGGGCTTAAAAGATCATCAATATCTGGTGGTTCGACATAAAGATCAGAAGCATAAGCACCTGCATATTGTAGCTAACCGGGTGGGCTTTCACGGAGAGGTAGCTAATGACAAATGGTATAAGAATCGTACCGCTCAAGTGTGTGATGAACTGGAAAAAAAATTTGGCTTAATCGTGGCACGAGAGCAGTATCATTCAAAGGATCAAACATTAGATAAGATCCCCTTAAAACACCAGACTAAAATTGAAATCCGCGAAGCTATTAAAGAGCGTTTGAGTGAAGGCATTTCCAGTATGGACCAATTGAAGGAGGGTTTAGCAAGAGAAGGAATCGAGACCAAATTGCAGGTACAATCCACCGGTCGCATAAACGGCATCTCTTTCCGCAAAAATGAGATTGCTATCAAGGGCAGCGCCGTGGATCGAAATTTTAGCTACCTCAAATTGAAGCGACAATTGGAAAGCAATCAGCAACTAAATCGAGGGCTTGAGCTATGATGGAGCATGATGAAAAAATCAAACTCATGATCGAAGCCATGATGACCAATGTGGAGCTTATCGAGCGCAACACTAGAGGGCTGGATGCGAAAGCATTAAAGAAAGAGCTAGAGACCCTCTCAAAAAAAGTAGGGGCCGGTGTTCCAGACACAGCTGGTTTAGAGGCCTTGGAAAAGAAGGTCACTGCCATTCAAAAGAGTTTGAAATCCGCTAATCCCTCAGGCTTTAGCAAACAAGTAAGCAACCACCATTACCTGTGGTTCTTTCCGGATCTTAAAGAATGGCTGCAATTAGTACGAAGAGGATTACCTATAATCGTTCTTTCCATTGTCAGCCTGTTATTGGCTGGTTTCATAACTCTGAAATATCCGGATTATCAAAAGTATCGGGATAACAGTTATAAGTATCAGTATTTGTATTACGCCACTCAAGACCAAGCACCTTTCATGCAGTTTGAGCAAGAGTGGAGCGTGGACAGCATCAAATTAGCTCGTATCCAATGGATCGACCAACACCAGTCCCAATTGGAAAGTGAAATCCGAAAGGGAGAGGAGATCCAGCAATTGCAGCAACAGGATAGCCTGCAGACCCACTAAAACTGTAGATTATGTACTATTTCTACGAAGGCATCAAGTTTTATTTTATTGAAGGCAGCTATTGGGTCAGAGATACTTTTTCAATTACTGAGAACTTAGCCTTTCTGGTAGTATGGATAGTAGCTCTCATGTACTTAAGCATGTGTTTGAAATACTTTTTCCGATTGATACCCAAATTCCGAACCCCCGCATTGATCGTTAGCATTGTAATCCCTTACATCTTTTTGTCCTATCCAATAGTGGCCCTGTTGCTCTATATTGGAAGATTGTTTCCATTGCCCAAGCTAACCTTAAAAAAGCGCATCGACTACCCTTTCTGGACTTTTAAATTACCTATAGCTGGTAAAAAATATCTACACATCACCAATCCCTTCCGAGGCATATTTATTACTGGAGGCGCCGGTGCCGGTAAAAGCAAAAGTGTGGTGGAGCCACTGATTTACCAGTCCGTTGAAAAAGAATACACGGGCATTCTTTACGACTATGAATACCCCATGCTAACCCAGCACGTTTGGGCTGCATTTCGAAAGCAAAACCCAATTACGAAGGACTACTACATCAACTTTTCTGATCTGTCCAGGAGTCATCGCTTGAATCCGTTAGATCCTCAGTTTTTAACTTCTAGCAGTTATGCAAAAGAATATAGTACCACAATTCTAGCTAATCTATTGCCCGAATCCATTACCACTAAGAAAGACTTTTGGATTCGTTCTGCAGAATCACTATTAACCGCTATAATCTGGTATCTGAGAGAAGAACAACCTAAGTATTGTACACTACCACAT
>JAJCYK010000139.1 GCA_029262935.1 Cytophagales bacterium
TCCACCTCTTCCCATTCCGAACAGAGCAGTTAAGCCCGGTAGCGCTGATGGTACTGCCTTCACCGGTGGGAGAGTAGGTCGTCGCCAGACCTTATAAAGAGTGTATCTCCAATGGGTGGTACACTCTTTTTTTATGCCCTATTGCCATAAATGAAATGGATCAGTATAGAAACATAACTGGCTTATTTACAAAGGGTAAGCTGTTCAGAGAAGTCAGGGATGACCCCAGATAAAGGGGTAATGGCCGCGCTATTGGCAATGGTTAGTATACTCCAGTCACCGCTTTGTATTAAAGCGCCTTGGATTTCAACGGCCTCCCCAATGCGGCTGGCCAAATCACTCCCATTACCTTCCTTCATGCTTATCAAATGATAATTTACCCGGTCCAACTTATCGCGTACTTTTAATACGGCGGGTATGCCTCCGGAAATACAACGTATGGCACAAGCACGATGGGGTTTACCATGGCCTGGTTTCATTACCCCGAAGTAACATTTAGCATCTACGATTTCTCCTATGAAAGTAGTTTGGTCATAATGAAGATCTGCTAGGGTAAATTCAGCGTAACCTTTTGGCGGACTGGCTGGCTCGATATGCCCAGCATCAGTAACTTCTAAAAGGGCCTTTCCATCATAATAAATCAAATGCCCTTTTATGGTAACCCAAGAACCTAGGTGCTCTTCCCAAGCTTTGGTCAAGTTCTGCCCTCCAATTTTTCCAAATTGAACGAGGGGAATGCTCTGGATGATTGGTTTGCCATGAGCAGTTCCTTGATACACTTTTACTGCTGGAACGGGCGAGTTACTTAAGATCCCAGTGATTTCAGACACTACCGCATATTGATAGGTACTGCTGGCAAAACCTTGCTGTTGAGATGCCAAAAGCCAAGCTAAGAATAACGTGAGTACCACCAAGCCGACCACTACTTTCTTAATATGTGAGGCAACGCCTGATGGGGCTTTGTCTAAATATCCAATATAAAATTCAGCTGCCATTTCAGTCCTGATTAATTTTACAAGCTTGCACGTGAGTACCAGGAGCATGGCCTTCAGCATTCACCCAAACTTCCTCGTTAATCACTTTTACATCATACGTGGCTACTTTCTCGTCAAACGGCGGTGGTGAGGTACCTGTTTCTGGCACATATTGATATCCATGCCAAGGGCAGGTAATACATCCATCAATAATCTTCCCTTCACTTAAGGGTCCGTTTTGATGCTTACAAGCATTGTCCACAGCTGAAAGTTTTCCGTCATACTTAAAAATAGCGATGCTCTTGCCATCTAATTGAGCCATTTTTGCTCGGCTTTCTTCAATTTCTGTTACCTCACAAACTCTGCTAAAACCAGCTTCAACTAAAGGTTTTAGGCTCCGATCATAGCGGTAGGATTTATACCCACTGACCACATGTAGGATGATAATCAGTAACATGCCCACCATCAGACTGCCCACCATTAAGGGAGCATGCTCTATTTGTACCACACCCAACAACACATGCATGATGATCAAAGCGTATCCAAAATAGACCAACATATGCAGGGACTTCCAAACTATTGGGCTTAGATTTTTTAACCAAAAATCATGACTGCTGACCGCCATAAGAAAGAAGATGATCAAGGCTACAAACCCCAATGATTGAAAGGGAAAGCGCATTACTTCGCCGTAGTGTGTGTTGGAAACAAACACAGATAGTATAGGGTTAAGGTCTCCAAAAGCGTGAAACTGAAGAATGCTGAAAACACCATGAGCCAGAGCTATTACAAACATGGTAACACCCAAATGCCGCCGATTGTACAATAGCGGTATAAATCTTTTATCCAGGCGGCTCAAAGGGCCAATAGCCAAGATGACATGAAGCATGATTAATGCTAAAGAGCCCGTAGCCCGGGCAATTAAGGTGGGTGGCACGACTTCAGGATGATACAGGTTATTAAATACCACGAAACTGACCAGGTATAGGAGCACCAAACCCAACAAGGTCAAATCATAAACCTTTTTTTGACGATTCCATAAAACTGCTTGATAACCGGCGCTCATAATTACAATGCTACTTTATGGAAAATAACTTTATTGACAGGGTCATAAAACAACAAATACTTCCCGCGGATGTTTCCCGTGCCAACCCGAAAGTAGTAGGTGTTTTGACTGTCCAGTTTGCCTAAGATTTCTTCGCTATCGATGGTGTCCGCTGCTGATGCCAAGTACACAAGCGCAGCAGGTACGGTTAAAGCCCTATTTAGGGTGATCTCTAAGCCGGAGTTTTGTGGATCTTCCAATCCGCTCACTTTTACAAAATCATCTTCACTCAACTCCGTTAAGCTTAATTCTGAGGGCCGCTCATGAGAAATTGTGTCACCAAAATACGTTTCAGGAAGAGCTTTTAAGGCCATAAATAGGCCTATGGGCAGCACAAATGCCAGTAATATCCAAGTGTAGAAGTGCCGATTTCGTAACGAATGAATCATGAGCCTCTTTTCCATTTAAACCACAAAAATGGCCAAAACACCACCATACCAGGTATCATTAATAACTTAAACCCGGTACCGCTATCACTTGCTCCTGAGTCTATAGAAGAGAGGCCTTTTATGAGCAGTATAATAGCAAAAAGCACACCCATTCCCAGGTAAGCAAGCACAGCTATTAACAGCCCAGAAATTATAGAAACAAGCGACATATCAGATTTAATTATACTAGAGTTCAATATAGAAAACTAAATTCAATTAGAAAGTTGGAATTTAACTTCGAGCCAGTTTTTTATAAGCAGTAAGATCGGTTAAAGTTTTATACGCTTCCTTGAAAGACATAAAAGCCTGACCGCGATTTTTATTGAAGAGACTGATTTGATAAATCACTTTCCATTGCTTAAAGATATCCTTATAAGCCTGCAGAAGAGAATAAGAAGGGTCATATATATGGGCAGGTTCCGCACCAACTCCATTTATTTCCAGTATTTTTAGATGCTCCCCTGTCTTTAGAGAATTTTCGTTCAAACACTTTAAATCGAATCTGCCAAAATAGATGCCGTCTAGCTGGTGACTGATCTTATCAAAGACTGTGGTCATTTCCAGATCGATTAGGTGATTGCCATTGAAAAATGCCGCGCCTTTACAATGATTTCCAATAGGTACTAACTCCACTTCTTCACCGGCACTGGGTATTTGATCCATGAGGTTAGCGTGGGTAATTTTTAAGGTATCAAGTTGTAGTTTGGCCCGTTCAAATTTATTTATGAGCTCGAAAATACTAGACCGTCCGTCCCCGGTTATGGCCAA
>JAJCYK010000140.1 GCA_029262935.1 Cytophagales bacterium
TGAGCTAATACAAAGGCTCCATCACAAAGAGACATCACATATTGGGCTTGCCGTCCTGCTCTTTTTACAAAAGAAATCATGGCTTTGTTTTTGAGATCCGTATCCATGCTGTGTTCCGCGCTGGCCACAATTAAGACATCAATTTCGGGCATTAAAGGGTCATCAAATTGATAATCTGGCTTAATTTTCAAACCTTCAAATGTGGTAATAATGTCTTTAGAGGAGGCTACCGTAAAGACCTCCATTCCGGGCGGTGCATGAAACAGAGTATGTTGTAATACATCAAAGGGTGCAATCACCTCCGTATTATACACCCCATCCACCAACAAAAAACCCACCTGAAGTGGTCCTTCGTCCTTTTGCTGAGCGTAGCTGGGATTTGTTATCAACCAGAAGAGAACCAGTAAAACTTTAAATCTTTGCATTGTTATAGTGTTTTTTCCATCAATATCCCGCGTTCCGAAAAAGAAAACCCTTTACATTTCTAAGTCCAGGTTTAACAACCGTTTCCTATTTTAGGTTTTGTCTATATCCAACCACTTTGGTACCGCTATAGGTTGATAATCAATCATTTGATCTAATAAATCATGGCAATCCGTGCTATCTAGGATCATGTTTCGATTTTCTGGTTTTAGAAATCCCTCAGAGACCATGTGATCAAACAATTGTAGTAATTGATCATAATAACCTTTGGTATTGAGGATTCCCACAGGAAATTGAATTAGGCCTAATTGTGTCCAAGTAAGAATCTCACATACTTCTTCCAAAGTTCCAAATCCTCCAGGTAACGCAATAAATCCTTCAGCAAGCTCCGCCATTTTTTGCTTGCGCTGATGCATGCTGTCTACTGTTATCAATTCAGTTAGGTTTTGGTGACGTATTTCTTTTCTACTAAGAAATTTGGGAATCACCCCAATTACTTGACCTCCCTTTTTTAGTACAGCATCAGCCACAGCACCCATAATTCCTATAGCTGCCCCTCCATAAACTAGCGTAATACCTTTTTCAGCTAAACGGCCCCCTAGCAAAGTGGCGCTCACTACATAATTGGTATCTTTACCAGCACTCGACCCACAAAACACACATATTCGCTTCATTTGATTGAAATTGGTAGTTAGAATTGAAAGATAAATAATTAACTATTCATTGTGTAGGCTAGTAACACAAACTACAACTCATTCATCATGAATGAAGGAGGTTTTAATTCTTTCCCAACAAATGAAATAAGAATAAACATTGATTGGAGTACTGAGTTAATTTAGTGACAAAAAAATTTATTAATTTGCCGGATCATTAAATAGCAAGACTGCTTCTTTATCACTTTTAAATGAAAAAACTAGAACGAAGACTAAGCCTTGTTTCTGTGGTAGCCATCAGCATTGGGGGGATGCTTGGAAGTGGTATTTTCGTCTTACCTGGATTGGCTGCAGCTAAGACTGGCCCTTCTATATGGTTAGCCTATCTCATAGCAGGTCTATGTGTACTGCCGGCGGCCTTGTCCAAATCAGAATTAGCAACTGCCATGCCCACTTCAGGTGGAACTTATGTTTACATAGAGCGCACATTTGGTCCTCTATTCGGCACCATAGCGGGTTTCGGTCTCTGGCTTTCCTTACTTTTAAAAAGCGCTTTTGCCTTGATGGGGTTTGGTGCCTATCTCTACATCATTGCTCAAATTGATCTAAAAACCACCGCCTTGTCCTTCTTGGTGGTGATTATGATATTAAATGTAATAGGGGTTAAAAAGGTAGGCCAAGTACAAGTAGCGGTGGTCACTGTAAGCTTAATAGGACTTGTAATGGTCCTATTGTTTGGGTTACCTAAAGTAGACAGTGCAAACTTGGAACCCGCTTTTACTCAGGGGGGCTATGGGTTGTTTGCCGCTTCTGCTTTCGTTTTTATATCCTATGCTGGTGTAACCAAAGTAGCTGCTGTGGCGGAGGAGATCAAAAACCCCGGGAGAAACTTGCCATTGGCTATGATGACGGCTTTAGTAGTGGTAACCATTTTATATAGTTTGATAACCTTTACCTTGGTGGGAAACATTCCACTATCAGAACTCTCCTCAGATATTAGACCGATTTACACCCTATCAAAGTTGCTAGGAGGAAAGGTCGCCGGTTATATAGCTGCCGCGATCGGAGTAGTAACCTTAACCTCTATGGCCAACTCCGGAGTATTGGCCGGTTCCCGGTTTCCTTTTGCGATGAGTCGCGACAGGCTGTTACCCTCCTTCTTAAGTAGGGTGCATGAAAAGTATACCACTCCAGTTACTACTATTGTGCTTACTTGTGCTTTGATGGGAGTGGCGATCGTCTTTTTAGACGTGGAACGTATAGCAAAACTGGCCAGTGCTTTTATGGTAATGATGTTTATTGCTGTAAACAGCTGCGTGATCGTCCTAAGAGAAACTTCTGTTCAATGGTACAAACCCACATATCGCTCTCCTTTGTATCCATTTATACAAATATTTGGTATTGCCTCTGGCCTTGTTCTATTGTTTTTCCTAGGTTATTTGGCGCTGCTAGGTATGATAATAATTGTCGTTGCCGGATATGTGGTATATTATACTTACGGGTCGTCCAGAGTGCAAAGAAGCGGTGTGTTAAAAGTATATGGGCACCGACCTGCCTCATTTCTATTATATAACCGCAAACGGGATGCTGGTAATCCGGACCGTAATCCTTCTGTAACCATACCCCAACCCCTTGGTGCTAATTTGGATGGCGTAATATCAGCCGAGGCCCAGGTGGTGGTCCCTCTTTTCGGGAATGAAAAATCGTCCGAAATTTTGGTGGAAATGGGCGCCGCAATCGCCCCAAAGCAGAAAATTCAAGTGGTACATTTAAAAGAAGTTCCGGACCAAACGATCTTAGATGCCCTTCTAGTAGATAATGTAACGGTAACCTCTTTAAATCGAAGAGTTGGTGCCATGGCTGATGAAAAAGATATCAACGTGGACTTCGATGCGGCGGTAACCCACGATTTGGTAGAGACTGTACATCTAATAAGCACACAAACACACTGCGAATGGATGGTCATGGGTTGGGACGGTAGGTCAAATTATGGGTTGTTTGTACGCAATCCGATTGGCTGGTTGGTGACTAAGATAGATTGCAACTTTGCACTTTTTAAAGACAAAGGCGTCCGCTATATCAGAAAGATTATGGTGGCACTTAGACCGGGAAGGGAAAACCAAGAACTTATGCAGGTTTGTGATAATATAGCCCAATTTTATAAATCCAGCATTACCTTGGTAAGGGTTAGCCCACTTACTGATGGAGAAGGCGAGAAGCAAGAACTGCAAAGACAATCTGAGCGGCTCATCGAAAGTTGTAAGTGCCCCGCTTCTTACATTATCCTTGAGGGCAAAGACCCAATAAAATCCATCGTGGAGGCTACCGCCGGCTATGACCTGTTGATAACCGGCACACCAAAATCCGGTGACTGGCGCAACATATTATTAGGATCTGGTAGAGATAAGTTTGCTGAGAAGGCGGCTTGTTCGGTACTCCGACTTACTATGGATTCCTGACCGTTTAACTAATACCCCCATTTTATTCGATAACATGCCAATTTCATTATCTTTGCAGCTCTAATGTGACTAGAAAATGAGCCAAGAGAATAATCTTTTGAAGAAAGTAATTTCGCATGCGAAAGAATACGGATTTGTATTTCCTTCCAGTGAAATTTATGACGGCCTAAGCGCTACTTACGATTACGGTCAGTATGGCGTGGAGTTGAAAAACCATTTAAAAAGATATTGGTGGGAGGCTATGGTACAGCTCAACCCAAATATTGTCGGGCTTGATGCGGCTATCTTTATGCATCCTACCACTTGGAAAGCGTCCGGTCATACCGACGCTTTTAATGACCCTTTGATAGACAACAAAGATTCTAAAAAACGATATCGCGCAGATGTATTAATAGAAGATCATATCGCCAAAATTGAAGGTAAGATTAATAAAGAGGTAGAAAAAGCGTCTAAACGCTTTGGGGATGACTTTGATAAAACTCAGTTTCTTGCCACCAACCCCCGGGTGCTGCAAAATCAAGAAAAGATCACCAAGATCAATGAGAGATTAAAATCGTCCCTATCTTCAGGTGAGTTAACTGACCTTAAGTTACTAATTGAAGAATTAGGCATAGCGGATCCGGTAAGTGGCTCCAAAAACTGGACGGAAGTGCGGCAGTTCAACTTGATGTTTTCCACAGAATTGGGATCAGTTGCCGACGAATCCAATAAAATCTACCTTCGACCTGAGACCGCACAAGGCATATTCGTAAATTTTCTGAATGTTCAAAAAACGGGCCGCATGAGAATTCCTTTTGGAATCGCTCAAATCGGAAAAGCATTTAGGAATGAAATCATTGCCCGCCAATTTATATTTCGAATGAGGGAGTTTGAGCAAATGGAAATGCAATTCTTCGTAAAGCCGGGTGAGGAGTTGCAGTGGTATGACCAGTGGAAAGAGAAACGGATGCGTTGGCACCAAGCCTTGGGCCTTGGTGAAGAAAACTACAGGTTTCATGATCATTTAAATCTGGCTCATTATGCCAACGCCGCCTGTGATATTGAATTTCAATTTCCCATGGGGTTTAAAGAGTTAGAAGGTATTCATTCGCGGACAGACTTCGACCTTAAAGCACATGAACAACACAGTGGTAAAAAACTGCAATTTTACGATCCTCAGGAAGAACAAAGTTACGTGCCTTTTGTTATTGAAACTTCCATTGGCCTCGACCGCTTGTTTTTGGCCCTGCTTGCTACAGCCTACAAAGAAGAAACGTTAGAGGACGGTAGTAATAGAACGGTATTAAGGCTCCCAGCACCATTAGCACCAATTAAAGCGGCCATCCTGCCCCTACTAAATAAGGATGATCTACCAGAAAAAGCACAGTCTATTTTGAATGATTTGCGTTTTGACTTTCTACTTCAATACGACGCAAAAGATGCTATTGGCCGTCGTTACCGGAGACAGGATGCCATTGGCACCCCATTCTGTATTACTGTCGACCACCAAACTTTGGAAGATGAAACGGTTACCTTAAGACATCGTGACAGCATGAAACAGGATAGGGTAAACATAGAAACCCTAAAAGATACGTTAACCACTCATTGTTCTTTATCAAGTCTTTTGAGACAACTCTAATTTATGGAATGGATCGAATTACTCTCAGGTAAAGATGTCCAGTCTGAAGGAACTCCTGATAGAAGTGCCTTTGAAAGAGACTTTGATCGCATTGTCTTTTCTCACCCTTTCAGAAGGCTTCAAGATAAAACCCAAGTATTCCCATTACCGGAACAAGATTTTGTTCATACTCGCCTGACTCACAGTTTGGAGGTATCCAGTGTGGGCCGATCCTTGGGTAAGATTGTGGGGGAGGCCTTATTAAAAAGATATCGTGAATTGC
>JAJCYK010000141.1 GCA_029262935.1 Cytophagales bacterium
TCCACCTCTTCCCATTCCGAACAGAGCAGTTAAGCCCGGTAGCGCTGATGGTACTGCCTTCACCGGTGGGAGAGTAGGTCGTCGCCAGACCTTATAAAGAGTGTATCTCCAATGGGTGGTACACTCTTTTTTTATGCCCTAAGATCAAAATCAGATTTGATCGCATCTTTCTTATAATCCCTTTTGAACGGCTTAAAATCCGGACTTATACCCTAAAAACACTTTTTTTGAATGGCCCTGCAAAAGGTTTTCTTTAAAATGCCGTTATTAGTATCATGAAACAAAACTACGCCTACATATACTTCGTTTTTCTAAGCCTTTTGGTCATAGGCTGTTCTAAACCGAAACAACCGGAGTTTGTAAAAATTAAAAGTTTGGATATTCAGGAGTTTACGGATACCAAAGTAACAGTGGCAGGAGAGGCTGTATTAAATAACCCCAATAAATTTTCAGTAACTGTAAAGGAAATTGACGTGTCCGTAACCATCAACGATAAGGCGGTAGGTAAAGTGAATCAAATAGGAGATATCAAAGTTCCGGCTAACTCTGAATTTGATGTGCCCTTAGTCATAGACTTTGCCCCTAAAGATGTGTATGATAACCTACTTTCGGGACTAATGAGTTTTATTGCTAAAGGTGAATTGGAGGTTCACTATGAAGGAGTTATTAAAATGAAGGCTGCAGGCATAACTTTTAAAGTGCCGATCGATCATAGAGATGATGTGAAAATCTAACCGATAACTACCTGACTCAGATTTTCCAAAGGCATATAGGCCCTACTAATTTCTAATAGGCTTTCGTTGTCTATTTTCTTAAGAGTTTCAAAGAATCTTTGATAGTAGCTGTAATCCAAGTCATTAAAATGGATGGTTTTAAACTTATCAGCTAAAGCAAAAGGCGTATCTATCTCCGATGCAAAGGCACCAGCCATATAACTGGTAACGGTTTGTAATTCTTCTGCAGGCACCAATTCTTTTTGTAACTGTTTGATCTCCTTGTGAATTTCAAAAATCGTTTGAGCTCTAAAGCTCTTTTTAACCTCTGTTCCAATTAGAAACATACTTCCTTGCTCTAAATGCGTAATTGCGGAATGAATGCCATAGGTGAACCCCTTTTCTTCCCGAATATTCTTCATAAGCCTGGAACCAAAGTACCCTCCCAAAATTTCATTAACTACCATTATCTTAAAGTAGTCTGCATGGTGACGATCAACGATGGGCATGCCCAAACGAATGGTGGACTGTAGGCTTTCTTCCTTCTCTCCTAGGTATTCTTGCGGCTGATATTCATGTGAATGATCTAAAGCACTAAGCGGATTCTTAAAAGGCAGATCACCCAAATACTTATTTAGCAGTTTGACATCGCTTTCATCCACCTGGCCTGCTATAATGATTTCCAAGGCGCCATGCATCTTAGATTCAAAATGCTCTTTTAACAGGGCTATTTCAATGGCATTAATATCTGAAAAGTCTAAACTGCGACCGTATGGGTGCTGCGTACTAAAGATAAGCTCACGAAATTTTCTAGAAGCTACGAAGTTGTTTTTCTCAAGATCAACCTGAAGTCTTTGGCGTCGGATCTGCTGCAGCTTTGCCAGCTCCTCTTCTCCAAACAAAGGTTGATGGAGCAATTCCGCCAACACCGGAAGCAACATCTCCAGATGTTTTCTTAAATGATGTATGGTTACGGTAATGAAATCAAACCCAGGAGTGACTTCTATAAAAGCGCCAATTCCATCAAAGAAATCAGAAACCTCCCTGGAACTTATGTGTTTGGTCCCCTCAAGAAGCATTTTCCCAACAAAGAAACTTACACCGGGATGCGTTTCATGTAGTTTGCCTGCTTTAAAAATCACTTCTAAGCGGGCAACTGGTTGTGCACCCGCATTGATATAGTGTCCTCTTATGCCGTTGTCCAGGACAAAAGGTATTGCTTCTACCAAGTCTACCCGATCTACAGCGTAAGAAGGGGGAGCGACGGTACGATTGAGCATGGGACCTCAGTCCTCTAGTTGGAGTTGTTAAAATCGAATAATAAGCTGAATCTTAAGGTTTCAGCCAGCGGGTGTTCCTGCTCGGTAGGGATCAAATAAGCAAAGTCAATACCAAAGACTTGGTATCTGAATCCTAGTCCTACGGTAAAATACTTGCGATCACCTTTGTTTTGGTGTTCATAAAAGTAACCGGCACGAGCTGCAAATATTTGGTTGTACCAATATTCTGCTCCAAAAGATATCATTACCTCCTGAAGTTCTTCACTAAACCCACCAGGTGCATCCGCAAAGGAGCCGAACATGCCCGAAATCACCCCTCGATTAGGGTCTTTACCATCCAGGATAACGGGATCCCCATTGGTGTCTAGAACGATTACACCGTTTTCATCTGTTTCGAATATGGGAGGTGATGGCACCATTAATTTGTTGATATCTAATGCAAAAGTAATGGTGTTGTATTGGTCAAAACTTGTTTTAAAGGCAGTACCTAATCGTAGATTGGTAGGTAAAAAATCTTTCGTAGCATCATTCAAGTAAGAGATTTTCCCTCCAATATTAGAGATAGAGCCCGCGAAAGCTATATTGGAAGTAGTTGTTCCTACTTCGATGTCTTTGTTGTAATAAATTCCTATGTCACCGGCTACGGAAGTCCCAGCTTTATTGTCATTACCTAATGAGGCGATGTTTTGAGTAAGGTTACTATGGATAAATCTCAACGTTACTCCAACGCCTAAATTTTCGCTTAGTTTCCTGCTGTAGGTACCTCCAACAGTCCATTCACGAGGTCTAACGCTACCTGTGGGGTTACCCATTCCGTCAAATAGGTTGATATCACCCAGGTCAAAATAACGCAATGATACTCCAATTGCTTGATCATCAGATAACTTGTAGTAACCTGAAAGATAAGATATAGACATATCGTCCACGATTTTACTTAACCAGGGCGTATAACTAAGGGAAAACCCCATTTCTGACTCATTAAAGGCAAGTTTACCGGCATTCCAATAAGTGGAATTTGCGTCAGGGCTGATGGCCGCACCTGCATCCCCCATGGCCGCTGAACGAGCGTCCGGGCTAATAGATAAAAACCCTACCGCCGAAGTAATAACCCTCCTGGTGGTGTCTTGACCTACGAATTGCGCTTGAATGTCTGCATTCGCGCCAAACATCAATAGGATCATGACAAAAAATATGGTGATATTCCTACGCATTGCTAATTTTTTAAGGACTACAAAGTTAATCATTTTATTAATACCAATTTTCTATATTCTTCACTTTTATCCCCGTTAGTCGTTGATTTAACTACTACTTTATACAGGTATAGCCCGCTTTTAAGCGGAGTTCCAAAGGAGTTCGTTCCTTGCCATGTGATCCCATCAATAGAGGAAGGGCTGCTAGAAAATTCCCTGCTAAGTGTTCGAACTAGTTGACCTTTCTGATCATAAATAAAAATAGCCACCTCTAGTGGGCTTCCTGCTCGATTGTGATCAATCTGAAAAGTGGTTGATGCCTGAAAAGGGTTGGGATAATTTAAAACCCGATGTAACGCCAACGCTGGATTCTCCACGACCACAAAGTCTAACGACGATTCATTGGAGTTATTGTATACATCCCATGCCTTTAGTGTTATCGTGTAATTTCCTTCTTCCAGACTGCTTAAAGGATAATTAACCGTTCCACTTTGGTAACTGTCCACATCGGCCCGGTAAAAGTCGTTTAGGATGAAACTTTGCTCCTTGTTAAGGTCTGCAGTAATATCTTGACCAAAACCAATATTACTGATGTTTATACCATTTTCGTCACTGATTTCTGCTATAAGCATGGTGTTTTTGCCAGTAGACCCTCCATTTCTAAAGCTGGTATCGTCCATGTATAACGAGATCACTGGGGGGGTATTATCTACAGGGGCATCTTTATTGCTACCTCCAATGACAAAGGAAATAGTAGCACCTCCGGCGTCTACGAGACCGCTTTCACTGACACCATATAGGCTTATTTTCCCTTTTCCTATTTGATAATTGATGTTTTTTGGTATTCTAAAGTTAACTTCAAATTTACCAGCAGTGATACTTGCTAGGCCCCTAAAGATAACGCTGTTCCGTTCTTGAAAAGTAAATACTCGGCCACCATCACTGCCCAAAGTCTCTGATACTGTAGCTTTGTCAAAGACCGTTACTTCCGCGGATCCTTGGTAGGAGTTGATCGGGGTGCCAGTGGGATCCACTACCTCACCAGCAATCCGTACCAAACTCAAAGCTTGTACCGTGTCTCCGGGACTCTGCTGATTTCTTTCAATGTCAGTGATGATTAGGTTGTTTTGCGGATACGCCAACTTCATAGAGGGATCGCCTAAAAGGACGAAATTTCGATTGGCTACTATGGTATAGCTGTCATTCTTGACGAACTGGAAGATTTCGCCTAACGTGGGATAGCCCTCATCACCCGAGTTTAGCGCAACTTCGTAAAAGGCCTTGTTTAAAATGAAATTCTTACTGGCAAAAACGGGCCTAGCGGTGGTTACCAGCCCAATCGCCCCTCCTTGTGGGTTGGTGATCAGTTTTTCAGCTCCAGATATTCTTACAGGATCATCGTGTCGTCCAAATTCGCAAGTAGCTGTTACGAAGAAGGGTAACCTGTCATAATTATCCCAGTTGGCAATCATATTCTGATTTAAAATCGTCTCATCTGCCCAACGAAATTCGCTGCCATGTCCTGTATAATTGATTATTAAAGCTCCTTTTTTCACAGCTTCATCAATCATTTGGTTCACTGTTTGGGCGCTTTCTCCATTAGGTGTTTGCTCTTGAGGAAAGGCGTCCAGAAAGATCTTATTTACATTAAAATCTTGGCTGGCGGTATCCACCATAGTAGCCAATTGGTCGGCGTCCCGTTGGTGTAAGTTAAAATCGCCGTCGTCCGCTACGTAATAAATATCCTGTCGCCAACTACCCAGAGTTGCAGGGTTCGTAGCATAATGAATCAATTTGTCTACTACTACTTGCGCTTCAGACGGGGTTGAAACAGGTAAACGCCCTACGCTGATATCCATTAAATGACCACCTGTACCAGATAGGTTTTCCTCCCAACTTCCCTCATCAGCATCAAGAAAAGTAAAATAGTCGTCAGAGTTGTGGCTAAAAATGGGATCTAAAGAATTCCTGGACTCATAGGTAGGAACAAAATTACTGTTGTTGTTTGTTACGTTTTTATAGTCATAAGAACACCTTCCGAATAACAGTACATACTTCAGCACCGGATCCTTTTCGTAAAGGTATTTAAGATAATCTCTAATAGCAGTAACATCTTGAGCTCCAGAGCTAAACTCATTGTAGATTTCTTCTGGAGTTACCACCGATACGCTCAGTTGATCATTTTGAGCTCTGAATGCCGCAAGCTGCTCTGCTTGAGCTCGCCAACCTTGGTGGGTGATAATAAGCAACTGTGGGGTTTCATACCCTTTGATGTTTTGATTTGTTACTTGTTCCGTAATGGACGGCACGGGAAAGTTGGCGCCGTTAAGTATTACGTATTGTTTTAGGGAGCTAGATTCAGCCCCAAACACAGCTTGATCTCCAACCAGTTGAAAGGTTTGGACACTGGGATCTTGAGGGTTTGTTAGATCCAAAACGAGGGATTCACTGGTGGCATTACCCACCATGTACGTAGAAGTAGGCTCGATGATTGCTTCAGGACTTCTGAAAAAAAGATGGTTTCCCGTTAAGGACAGCTCGCCTTCATAAAGGAGTACCAAATAATCTAAGTTTCCCGAGCCACCACCTGCTTGATAATTGGCAGTAATCTCAAATTCAGAGTTGTTAGCTATCAGATTCTCCGGTATGGCTAAAGTGTCCCGCCCATTCACTCCCCTGGGATCGTAAGTAGCCGATCCTACCCCACCAATGGTGAAGGAACCTAAAGAGACACCATTAAGGTCAAAGCTCAGGGTAGCTTGACTGTCGTCTTTGTTTACCGCTGCAGCCACTAATCGCAATTCGCTGCCCGGCGCAAGGATGGGCATATCCGAGAAGGTCACTTCCACGGGATCGTTGTTAAACAGTGATTCTCCATACCATTCTCTGCCTGAACTCAAAATATTTACGACATCTAATTCGTGTACTTGATAGCCACTGAATGTATTTACTTGAGGATGTGAGTTACCCAGATCAGGGAGAACTTGCATACGTTTACCATTTTGATCACTTACCGTAAGGAAGTAATACGTGGTATCTGCATAGTAATTCTTTTGATAACTAAAAGACCCATCCGGGTTGAAGGATTCCTTATTTGGACCTTGAGCATAAAATAGAAGGTAATCGTTGACATCGAAACTTCCATCATCCAAACCCACTCCATACAAAGCATTCTCAACTAGATCAAATGCTCTATTGGCGCTATTGTCTTGCGGCAGCATGCCTCCACCTTGACCATAAACCTGTATTTGATTGGGATCAATCGTATTGGGATCGAATCCCATGGTTTGTAGCAAGTTGAAATCGATTTTGTAAATGCCAGAAGAAGTAACACCCAACTTAGCCCAATCGCCGGTGGCAAGTACGGATTGTCCTAACACATCAATGGATGGCATGGCTACCACCAACATTAGGAGTAAAGTCTTATTTAGATATTTTGGTAGCACTTTATTCAACTCTGAGGGTCATCTGACTCACTAATAACCTTTTGCGGGCATTTAATGTTCCAGAATGTTAAAGGTAAAACGATGCATCTTTAAAAAATTTCTGAAGGGACTAAACAGCCAATACTTCAGCGTAGACGATATTGTCGGATTAAGGACAGTACTAGGTACGTAACTACAATTAGAGGGATTGCCGTTAAATGGAATATCCCCAATAGTAGTACGCTCAGTACTATAAATACGAAACGAAATTTGTTGTCTGCCCATGTGAAGTTCTTGAATTTTAATCCAAAAAGCTTGATTTTAGCCACCAAAAGGTAACTCAATATCAAAATCAATGCTATCCAAAATAGGGGTGATTCTAACTCAGGACGTAAAAACTCCTGATTTTGCTCTATTATAAAAGGAAAACTGCTAATGAAAAACGCATTGGCAGGTGTAGGCAAACCAATAAAATCAGCGCTTTGCTCGGGATCAATATTAAATTTCGCCAGCCTTAAAGCAGAAAATAAAGCAATAAGGAAGGCGACATAGGGTAAATTGCTGGCTTCCACATACTCCGAAAAAAGTGTAAACACAATGGCAGCAGGAAGAAAGCCAAAGGAAACCATATCCGCTAACGAGTCCAACTGTTTGCCAAGTTCGGAACTAACTCCAATTAAGCGAGCCACCAATCCATCACCAAAGTCCAATACACCTGCCAACCATATCATATAAACGGCCAAATGCATTTGGTCCGAAAAAGCCCAGACCACTCCTAAACAGCCGCAAAACAAATTGGCAAGTGTAATTACATTGGGTAAAAAGCGCAGTGATTTCAACGGTTACTTATAAAATGGCACAATAGGGATTCGTTTTCTTCTCATGTCCTATGGTGGTGGTGGGGCCATGTCCTGAATACACCACTACTTCGTCATCCAAGGTAAATAATTTTTTATGGATGCTTTCGATTAGTGTTTGGAAGTCTCCTCCTGGCAAGTCTGTACGACCAATACTACCATTAAACAGGACGTCACCCCCAATACAATATTTATTCTCAGGCTGATAGAAGGCCAAATGTCCTGGACTGTGACCTGGTACCAGCAAAATATCCCAGACAGATTCCCCAATATTTAAGGAATCATCTTCGAATAAATATCCGTCAACTTCGGCTTCATGATAATTTGGAAAGCCATAATTCGGGGCGTAGACCTTTACGGATTTAAACACACTTTCTTCTCCTTGGGGGATATACAAGGGAGCGTCAAATTCCTTTTTTGCGTATTCATTTCCTAGAACATGGTCAATGTGGCAGTGCGTATTGACTATGCTGGTGATCTTAATATTATTATCCACAATATAGTCATGCAGTTGGCGCTGCTCTGATTGTTCGTAGCAGCCAGGGTCTATAATGACACCACTACCTGTAGGGTCATGTATTACATAGGTATTCTCCTGAAAAGGTCCGAAAATGAAGGAGTGAATGGTTAACATAGCTCGATTTAGGTGAACCCGACAAATTTGAAGAATTATTGGCAATAATCCATCATACATAGGTTAAATTGCCGCAATGCGTTGGGACTATATTATAGTCGGTCAAGGGTTGGCCGGATCTGTTTTATCTTTTTTATTATGTTCGAATAATAAAAAGGTGTTGGTTATCGATGATGAATCCAAGCCCAAAGCATCAACGGTAGCGGCAGGAATATACAACCCGTTCACTGGCAGGAAAATGGCAAAAACCTGGCTGTTAGAGCACCTTTTCCCATTTTTAGAGGAATTCTACAAGCAAGTCACTTTAGAAACTCAGACCGGTTTGCTACATCCTTTACCTATGTATAGGCCTTTCCTTTCGCTGAAAGAACAAAACGAATGGGGAAGTAAGACCCATGACCCCAGTTACAGCCATTATATAGACCACATTGTAAATGAGGCGCAGTCACCTGCTCCTGTGCATAGCCCCTGGGGCGGTTTGTTTTTAAAAAACTGCGGATTCATAAACTTACCAGACCTTATTGTTACCATTAAAAACTATCTAAAAACTCGAAATGGCTTTATTGAGGGAAGTTTAAACTACGATGACCTGATAATAAAACAGGACGCTGTGGAATATCAGGGAGAGGTGGCCTCAAAAATTATTTTCTGCGAAGGGCCAAATTTATCGAAAAACCCTTACTTTAATT
>JAJCYK010000142.1 GCA_029262935.1 Cytophagales bacterium
TGCCTAGAGGTCCTCGGTTGTTAAGCAGTCTTTCAAATATATCCACCGTTGAACTTTTGGTTTGTTACGATAATTTAACGAAAAAGTGTTTAAATAAACATACAAAGGTAATACTAATAGGATTCTAAACAAATGGAACCAGCCTTTGTACGACTTGGGGGTACTTAAAGCCCGGTCACACAAGAAGATTGTAAAGCAATCATTAGCGTCAAAACCAAATAATGAGAATTAATCGGGGCCTTTTTGAAAAGTGACCGCTCTTTTAGTGAATTTACCACAAAAAGGATAGTTTTGAGCTTCAAACTCCAACAACCTTCTTAATGATAGAAATTAACAAAGTTCTGGTGGCCAATAGAGGCGAAATCGCTTTAAGAATCATGCGTTCTCTTAAGGAAATGGGAATTTCTTCAGTGGCAGTATACTCAGAAGCGGATCGATTAGCCCCATTTGTGCAATATGCAGATGAGGCAGTACTTTTGGGGCCAGCACCTTCTTCTGAATCGTATCTTAAAGGGGATAAAATCATACAAGTCTGCCAGCAATTGCAGGTGGATGCGATCCATCCTGGTTACGGATTTTTGTCGGAAAACGCCGCTTTTGCCAGAGCTGCGGTAGCCGCTGGTATTACTTTTATTGGGCCTTCTCCTGAGAGTATTGAGATTATGGGAAGCAAGTTAAAGGCCAAACAGACCGTTTCTAAATACGACATCCCTCTCGTACCGGGTACCGACCAACCGGTGTCAGATGTAGCAGAAGCACTGGAAGCAGCGGATAAAATTGGCTTCCCTATCTTGATCAAGGCTAGCGCCGGAGGTGGAGGAAAAGGGATGCGGGTGGTAGAAAAACCAGCAGATTTTAAGAGCCAAATGGAGCGGGCGGTTAGTGAAGCAGAATCCTCCTTCGGAGACGGCTCTGTCTTTATTGAGAAATTCATAGCTGCTCCTCGTCACATTGAGATCCAAATCTTGGGAGACCAACAAGGTCACATAGTGCATTTATTTGAAAGAGAATGCTCCATACAAAGAAGGCATCAAAAGGTGGTAGAAGAAGCGCCCTCCAGTGTCTTGGACCAAAACTTAAGAAACCGAATGGGTGAAGCGGCCATTTCAGTAGCTAAATCTTGCAATTATTACGGAGCTGGCACTGTGGAATTTATGTTAGATGCAGACAACAAATTCTATTTTTTGGAAATGAACACCCGATTGCAAGTGGAGCACCCCATCACGGAATGCATTACAGGCCTTGATTTGGTAAAAGAACAGGTGCTTATCGCGGCAGGAAATCCACTATCGTTTGGCCAGAAAGATTTACAAATCACTGGTCATGCTATTGAAGCTAGAGTATATGCAGAGGATCCTCAAAACAATTTTCTTCCAGATATTGGAACGTTGAAGAATTACCGAAGACCGCAGGGCCCAGGAGTACGAGTCGACGATGGGTTTGAACAAGGAATGGCCATTCCTATTCACTATGATCCTATGATTGCTAAATTAGTGGTGTATGGGAAAGATCGAGAGGAAGCTATCCAACGAATGATCAGAGCTATTGACGAATATCAAATCAATGGTGTCATTACTACCCTGGATTTCTGTAAATTTGTCATGCAGCATCCCTCTTTTGCTTCCGGTGAGTACAGCACAAAATTCGTGGAACAACATTTTGATGGTCGCTACCACATAGATGCGGATAGTAAAATTGAAAAAATAGCAGCTGCTTTTGCTGCCACATTATGGGAACAAAAGCAGGCATCTAACACTGCCAACCACAAAACCCAGGAGTCGTTGAGTCCCTGGTTAAAACGAAACAGCGAAGTATAGTATGGCAGAAATACAGCCCTTAAGAAGTTGGCGTTATAACCAGCACCTTGCCAAAAAAATTCAACAATATATCTCTCCTTTGTTTGATGTAGTTTCTCAAAAACAAAGGGAGGTTTTATACGGCAATCCACTAAATAGCATTCACCTTTCAGTACCTACAGGTGCAGACCCCGCGTCCACTGCTGCGAATACTTTAAAAAGGTGGAAAAAAGAGGGCATTCTTGAACAAGACATGTTGCCAGGAATATATGTCTACTACCAATACTTCAACCTGCCAGGAAGTGTTCAAACGCATTGTCGCAAGGGGTTCATTTGTAACATCAAAGCCTATGATTGGGAGGAGCAGGTAGTGCTCAGGCATGAAAATACCATGCCTGCGGCGGTAAAAGACCGGGTGGAATTGTTAAAAAGTACCCAAATTAACTCCAGTGCAACTCACGGCCTCTATTCCGATCCGGACTTCGTTTTGGAAAAAGTCATGGACGAAGCCATGAGAGAACCCTTAATGGAAGCAGAAGACTACCAAGGTGTTAAAGAATTGGTCAGTGTAATCCATGATGCCAAGGACATTAAAAAGTTCCAAGAGATACTAAAAGGACAGCAAGTTATTTTAGCTGACGGGCATCACCGATATCAAGGCTCCATTGATTACCGCAAATTTTGCCAGGAAAACGATCCCAATCATCAAGGTATTGAGGGATACAACTATCATATGATGTTTCTCACCAATATGGAGGCGCAGGATTTAAGAATACTAGCCACACACCGGCTTATTCAGAACTATCCCAACTTGGATCAAGATGAAGTACTTAGCAAACTACGCCCCTATTTTGACATTATCGAAGTAGTTAATTCCTTAGAACTAAATGAAATTATCCTTGGCAAGAAACATACCTTTGGATTGGTATTCGCTGGACGGGGTTTTAAGATTAGTTTGAAGGACAAACTTCACTTAAGCATAAACTGGCCATTTCCTGATCTTATTAAAAATTTGGATCTTACTATACTTCACTATTTTGTTTTTGAAAAAGTACTGGGGATTAGAGGTGTCGATCAAAGGACCAATGACTATATCATTTTTGATAGGAACTTCACAGACTGTATAGAAAAAGTTCGAGCAGGTACGGCCCAAATGGCCCTCATAACCAACGAGCTAAGTATGGAGGAAGTCAAACAGGTCTGCTTCTCTGGTTTTACTCTGCCTCAAAAGTCCACATACTTTTATCCTAAGGTAGTTTGTGGTTTTGTATTTGGAACGCTACAAGAAGATGAATTTAACAACCCCCATTATCCTAGCTTCTAATTCTCCTAGAAGAAAAGAACTACTAAACAGTATTGGGATTACTTTTGATGTACTTTCCCCTGAAATAGATGAAACATGGCCCAGTGATGTTAAGCCCATTGATGTTCCAGAGTACCTGGCAAAGCTTAAAAGTGAAGCCATCAAATCCACAGGTAGAACAGAGCGGATACTCGCAGCGGATACGGTAGTAATTCTTAATGAGAACATATTGGGAAAACCAAAGAGTGTTGATGAAGCTGAAGCCATGCTACAGTCACTTTCCGGAAATTCACACCAGGTTGTTACGGGTGTCTGCATGCAGAATCAAGAAAAGGTTGTACTTTTTAAAGATGTAACACAAGTGACTTTTAAGGAATTGACAGCCGATGAAATTCGTTATTATGTCTCCACCTTTGAACCCTTTGATAAAGCCGGGTCTTACGGGATTCAGGAATGGATTGGCATGATAGGGGTCTCCCAAATCTCCGGTAGCTTTTATAATGTTATGGGATTACCTGTTCATAAAATCTATCAGGCATTAAAGGCATGGTAAAGCGATTTGTTAAACATGATGTGGTGAGCCACGTTACTTTAAGTAGGATTTTTCGATATTCTTAATAACACCCATGGATGATGCCTCAGAGCGTGAAATAGCTTTAATTGAAGCTTACCTCCATCATAAGCTTGATCCTTATCAGAGTTTACAAGTAAGAAAGCGCATCGAAAAGGATAAGACCTTTGCTCAAAAGGTACTGCTTTATCAAAACATAACACAAAACAACATGACTCTGGGCGGACAGGACAGTGAAGATCAATGGGAGAATGAAGAACTGATTTCATCAAACTTTAATTGGTGGCCGTTGCTTGTGGGAGGAGTACTCCTGATTATTGTATTTGGGGTCCTTTACTGGCCTAGTGAGGAAGCACCTGAGAACTTGCCCTTAAAATATTTTACAGACCATTTTGAGCCCTATAAGGATATCATCAGTGATAATGTCACCAGTGAATCTAGAGACATTAAGAAAGGATTTGATTTCTACCACAAACAACAATATGACTCAACGGTCATCGCTTTGGAGCGGTACCTTGAAAACATCCCTGATCGCACCGTGGAGTTTTACCTGGCCTTGTCTTATCTAGCGGATAATCAAGATACCAAGGCATTGGAGTATCTAAAGAAGCTTGCCACAGATACCAGTTTCATATTACAACCATCGGCACAGTGGTATTATACGCTAGCTTTGATTAAAACCAGTCACCTCCAAGAAGCACAAGTATTGCTTAAGGAAAT
>JAJCYK010000143.1 GCA_029262935.1 Cytophagales bacterium
TTAACTGGCGCCAGTGGCAATAACCTCAAAAAAGTGCATCTAAAACTGCCACTAGGGAAAATGATATGCATTACCGGTGTTTCCGGTAGTGGTAAATCCTCTTTGATTCATGATACTTTGGTACCTATACTTAAAAATAAGCTGTACCGATCGCGCAAAGAACCACTGCCATACGTTTCGATTAAAGGAGTGGATCAACTAGACAAAGTAATTGAAGTGGACCAAAGTCCCATAGGTCGCACACCCAGGTCCAATCCCGCCACTTACATTGGGGTTTTCACTGATATCAGAGCACTCTACACCAATTTGCCAGAAGCTAAAATTCGTGGGTATAAGCCGGGACGATTCTCATTCAATGTAAAAGGAGGCCGTTGTGAGACCTGTCAAGGAGGAGGAATGAAAGTCATAGAAATGGATTTCCTACCTGATGTTTTAGTTCCTTGTGAGACTTGTAAAGGGAAGCGATACAATCGCGAGACCCTGGAGGTTCGATTCAAAGGCAAATCCATATCTGATGTCCTAGACATGACTGTGGAGGAGGCCGTGGATTTCTTCGAGAATCAGCCAAAGATCCTGAAGAAGATTAAAACATTAAATGAAGTGGGTCTGGGATACATCAGTTTGGGTCAACATGCTACTACCCTGTCCGGAGGTGAAGCTCAACGAGTGAAACTATCCTCGGAGCTTTCCAAGAGAGATACAGGCAGTACATTATATATTCTTGACGAGCCTACCACAGGACTTCATTTTCAAGACATTAGGAATTTGCTATTGCTTTTAGAAAAATTGGTGGAGAAGGGCAACACGGTCTTAATTATTGAACATAACCTGGATGTAGTAAAGATGGCCGATTATGTAGTTGATTTAGGACCGGAAGGAGGTTCGGGTGGCGGATCCATAATATGTGCCGGTACCCCAGAGCAGATAGCAAAACACAAAAAAAGCTACACCGGTCAATTCTTAAAAGAAGAATTGAGATAAAGCAAAAAGTCGCTCTTACGAACGACTTTTCATTTCAACCAAAACATTAAAATCTATCAACTATGAACAAACTGTTGCTCACTTATAATAACAAGATCGTGGGTAAAGAGTTCCCCGGGAGATTAAAAAACTTTGGCACTCCAAATCCGTTTGAATAGATGGATTCTATAGTATGATACCAGAATATTTATCGCTGCAAATCCCTGAAGGCCCACTGCCAAGAGTAGTTATAGTAGGTGGTGGCTTTGCTGGCTTAGAGTTGGCCAAGGGACTAAGAAATAAAGGGTTCCAAATAGTAATGTTGGACCGCAACAACTACCACACTTTCCAACCTTTATTATATCAAGTTGCCACTTCCGGGTTGGAGCCGGATTCTATAGCAGGCCCTATACGAAAGGCCTTTGATGGCTTTAAAAATTTTTACTTTAGGATGGTAAAAGTAGACCGTGTAGACTACCAAAACCAACTTGTACGCACGCCCATTGGTAACCTTCACTACGATTATCTGGTATTGGCATGTGGTTCTGCCACAAACTTCTTTGGTCTAGAACAAGTGCAGCAAACGGCATTTCCGTTAAAGCAAGTGGTACACGCTCTTAACCTTCGCAGTCATATTCTACAAAACTTTGAAATGGCCGTGTTGACCGAAGACCCACAAGCCCGCCAGGCTATGATGAATGTGGTGGTGGTGGGGGGAGGACCTACGGGTGTGGAAGTAGCAGGAGCCTTAGGAGAATTGAAGAACCATATTCTACCAGGGGATTTTCCAGACCTGGATTTTAAAGAAATGAAAATCTACCTTATAGAAGGAGCGGACCGTCTTTTAGGTACAATGAGTAAAGCCTCTGGAGAGAAATCGAAAAAGTACTTAGAACAATTCGGTGTTAACGTCGTACTGGGTCAAACGGTCAAGAATTATGACGGCGACACGGTTTTGGTGGATGACGGATCCACCATCGCCTGTCAAACTTTGATTTGGGCCGCCGGTGTAAAAGGCAACCTGGTTGCTGGTATACTACCAGATTCACTAAGTAAAAGCCGGGTCTTGGTAGATGCTTACAATCAAGTACAAGACATGCCTAAAGTTTTTGCTTTAGGTGATGTTGCATTGATGTTAGCTGACCCAGCTTATCCAAAGGGGCATCCTATGGTGGCTCCGGTAGCCATTCAACAAGGACGACTATTGGCTAAGAACCTGATTCGTAATAAGAATAATAAGGAGCAAAGGCCTTTTGTGTATAAAGATAAAGGTTCTATGGCTACCATAGGTAGGAATAGAGCGGTAGTAGATTTTCCCCAAGGGACCCATTTTTCAGGTTTGTTTGCCTGGCTGGTATGGATGTTTGTTCATTTGATGTCCTTGGTAGGCTTCAGGAATAAGTTGGTAACGCTCATTAACTGGGTCTGGAGCTATTTTACTTACGACAAAAGTAACCGCCTTATAATCAGAACGTTCGATAGGAAAAAGAACCGCCCAGTAGAAGTGCACTAACTCCCTTTAACCCCGATTAACTCCATTTAGACAAAATCCGTAGCGATCCTGTCTGAAACCTACTAATTTTGGATATAATCGGGATTGATGAATAAAACTAAGATTTATTGGATTTGCCAAATAGGAGGTTGGACCTTTTACGCACTCTTCAATTTGCTGTTGTTTGCCTTAGCTGGAGGGAACGTACCTGATTTTCAAATATTAGTACAGCTCCTGCTCACCGGCTATTTTATTGTTTACTCCCACATCTATCGATACCTTATTGTTAAATGGGGGTGGTTAAGAATACTGAGCCCTAGACTAATCCCAAGAATCTTATTAAGTATAATTTTGCTTAGCATCAGTTGTTTTTTCTTCGAGATGGCGCTTAATGTTGTTCTGGGGATTACCATACGTTCTAGCGATATATTGGCAATGATCGTTTCTAATTTCTTTGGAAACATGTTGTTGTACTTTCTCTGGTCTCTGGTTTACTTTGTTTACCATTATTTTGAAAGCTATCGTTCGACGCTACAATACCAAGCTAGCATAAATGAAATTCAACTCAACAAGCTAAAATCTCAACTCAACCCTCATTTTATTTTTAACGGCCTAAACAGCATTCGAGCTTTAATAGATGAAGACCCGAAGAAGGCCAAAATGGCCGTTACCCAACTTTCAAATATCTTGAGAAATAGCCTGGGAATGAATGAAAAAAAACTAGTCAATTTTGAGGAGGAAATGCGCACTGTAAGAGATTATTTGGATTTGGAAAACGTGAGGTATGAGGAGCGCTTACAAACCAAATTAAACATTCATCCAGATAGCCATCGTTTCTCAGTGCCACCCTTGATGGTACAAACCCTGGTTGAAAACGGCATTAAACATGGTATTTCAACCTTAATTCATGGGGGACTCATTCAGCTTACAACAGATGTTGAAAAAGGAAAGTTAAAAATTGAGATTAAAAACAGTGGTCAATATCAACAACGAACCAATGGCAAACCGGTCGGATATGGGATTGCCAATACCGTGCAAAGATTGAAATTACTCTATGGCGAAGAAGCAAAATTTAATATCTTCAACCTGGATGATAGCTTTGTAATTACACAGGTCGTTATACCAGAACAAGTAATCATATGAAAGCATTAATAATAGACGACGAAAGGCTCGCCAGAAAAGAATTGACCTCTCTGCTTGAAGACTGCAAGGATATTACCATTGTAGGGGAGGCGATTAATGTAGATGATGCCTATGAAAAAATCCAAGCCTTAAACCCAGACTTGCTTTTTTTAGATATTCAAATGCCTGGTAAAACAGGTTTTGATTTGTTGGAGATGCTTGATGCCGTGCCTAAAGTCATATTTACTACCGCTTACGACGAGTATGCCTTACAAGCATTTGATGTAAATGCCTTGGACTACCTTTTAAAGCCTATCCAAAAGGAACGCTTACAAGAGAGTATCAATAAACTAACCAGCGTTAATGAAGAACGTACAGAAACGCCTATAGAACCGGGATCACACAAGCTGGGAATCAACGATCAAGTGTTTGTCAAAGATGGTGAAAGATGTTGGTTTGT
>JAJCYK010000144.1 GCA_029262935.1 Cytophagales bacterium
ATGGGAAATTTGACCGGATCGGACTCAATTTGTTGACTTACTTGTGCACCAAGTTTAATATCGTCGTTAATACTGAATAGGATTAAGCCTTTGCTGCACCCTGATAGGATTAATAGGGCCATTATGGTAATTACGCTTACTTTTTTCATCGCTGAGGGAAGAATTTAACCTAATAACTAAGTCAATTGCATTTCTGGTATTTCACCTTCAATAATTAATTTACCTGCGGTGGCGGCCTGAATATCTGCCACGCTTACCCCAGGAGCGGTTTCTAAGAGTTTAAAACCTCCGGCAGGTACAATTTCCAGGACCGCCAGGTTGGTTACCACTTTCTTGACACAATTTAATCCGGTAATAGGCAAGGTGCATTCAGACAGTAGTTTGGAATCTCCAGATCTACTGACATGCTGCATGGCCACTATAATGTTATCAGCTGACGCCACCAGGTCCATAGCACCACCCATTCCTTTCACCATTTTACCCGGTATTTTCCAATTGGCTATATCTCCCTGCTCAGACACTTCCATGGCTCCCAAAATGGTTAGATCCACATGCCCACCTCGTATCATACCAAAACTTTCCGCAGAACTGAATAGTGACGAACCATCAAGCATGGTAACCGTTTGTTTTCCCGCATTGATCAAGTCTGGGTCGACATGTTCTTCTTTGGGGAAGGGGCCGATGCCCAGCAACCCGTTTTCTGATTGCAATACTACATCAATGTCGTCAGGAATATAATTCGCCACCAATGTAGGAATACCAATCCCCAAATTAATATACCATCCGGTACGTATTTCCTGAGCAATTCTTTTGGCAATGCCTATTTTATCTAATGACATAATTTCTAATTAAGAACTAACTGTGCGTTGTTCAATTCGTTTCTCATAATTTACTCCTTGGAATATTCGTTGGACATAAATCCCAGGGGTATGAATATGATTTGGATCCAAGGCGCCTGCTGGTACTAGTTCTTCTACTTCCGCAATAGTTACAACCCCTGCCGCAGCCATCATGGGGTTAAAATTACGGGCTGTACCTTTAAATATTAAGTTGCCGGCGGTATCTCCTTTCCAGGCTTTGACTAAAGAGAAGTCTGCTCGCAACCAGGATTCTAAGAGATACATCTTACCATTGAATTCCCGAGTTTCTTTCCCTTCAGCTACTTCGGTGCCTACACCTGCCGGAGTAAAAAAACCGGGGATTCCGGCTCCACCGGCCCGTATCCGTTCAGCTAACGATCCTTGTGGAATCAAGTCTACGGCGAGCTCTCCAGATAGCAATTGCCGTTCGAATTCTGCGTTTTCGCCAACGTAAGAGGAGATCATCTTTTTTACCTGCTTGGTTTTTAGCATTAAACCGATACCGAAATCATCCACACCAGCATTGTTCGAAATACAGGTAAGTCCTTTGACACCTAATTTTAATAATGCTGCAATACTGTTCTCAGGAATTCCACTCAAACCAAAACCACCTAACATTAAGGTGCAATTGTCGGTAATATCCTGGACAGCAACTTCCGCGTTGGCAACGACTTTATTTATCATGAGTCAGATTCATTATTTTTTAAAATGGTAAGGGCCTCTATGCGGTCGTTCCTTAATCTAGAAGACAATTCATTAACATCTCCAAATTTTATTTCCGGCCTAATTTGTTTTATTATATTTATCGTCAACGACTCACCGTAGATGTCATCATTAAAATCAAACAAATGCACTTCGATGGTTCTGGGTTGGGTACCTAATGTTGGTCTTACCCCAATATTCATCATACCATTTAAGGACCTGGGTCCAAAAGTTGCGCGAACCGCATAGGCACCATTTGGAGGAATTAACTTGTAATCTTCCGCAATTTCGATATTGGCCGTAGGAAATCCAATAGTTCGTCCTATTTGTTGTCCTAGCACCACTTGCCCAGTTAAACTATAAGGTCGCCCCAATAGTTTATTTGCCAAATGTATCTCATTATTTTGAATATAATGTCGGATTTTAGTTGAGCTTATACCAATGTGATCAACATCTTGCCGGGGTATTTCTCTAACCTTAAATCCGTAAGCGTCGGCATTTGCTTTCAAATAACTGAAACTGCCTTCCCGATTTTTACCAAAACGATGGTCATAGCCAATGACCAATTCTTCCGTCCCTATTGCATCAACCAAAATGGATTGCAGAAATTGTGCAGAGGAAGTTTGGGAAAAGTCCTTAGTGAAGGGAATCTTGATTAAATGATCAATGCCTGAAGTTTCAAGTATAGAGGCTTTTTCCGAGAAAGTAGTAAGTAGTTTTAGACTGGAGTCTTCTGGATTGAGGACATATTTGGGATGGGGCCAAAACGTTAAAAGCACTGTTTCTCCTCCTTTGCTTTGGGCAATGGCAGTAATTTTCTCCAGTAATTTTTGGTGCCCCAGGTGTACGCCATCAAAAGTACCGCTGGTCACTACCGGATAAGGTATTTTCTTAAAATTCTGGGCGCCGTGGTAAATCTGCATGGCAGTTAAACCTGTTGATTGTTAACTTGTTTAATAAACCCTTCTACCGTATGTGCGTCACTCAGTTTGTAG
>JAJCYK010000145.1 GCA_029262935.1 Cytophagales bacterium
AGACCTGCTATCGCAGGTCCATTTACCACTAAAACTACATCCATTGGAGATTAATCAAACCAGGTTTCAGCCCCTCCAAAGTCAATTGTAATATCACTTAGGTTTCGTTTGCGGTATACGGCAGACCAATTATCTTCCTTACCCCATTCTACAATCATGGTATGGCAGGTGTAAACAACCTCTCCCCCACGATTGTGGTACGGTCCATCCCAATTTGGAAAATCGAAGTTGGCCTGATCACCTCCTGGGGTAAAATCATGGGTGCCTGTATTGTCATAGTACCCATTATCGTAGGTGTAGCCTATTGTCCCATTACAAAAATTGGTGGTGGGCCTGTCATACGTTTTTTTGATTTCACTAGAGAGGATTTGCACAGTACCATCGTCCTTCAAACTTATTATTTCATAAGGTCTTGTGGAAAAATCGTCCAATTCATACACGACCCAAGTATATCCTGGCTCAGTGGTTCCCTGATGACAATTTTGACTGTCACTGGTGGTGGCGCTTATAGTTCCATTTACACAGCAGCCTGCTCCTTGAGAATTGATCGGATAAGCCAAGCCTGGAGCAGAGGTATTTAGAATGTCGCCATTATACTCACGAATACTTAAGTCCCACGCCCAGACGAAGTCACTGCCTGCGGGTGTCGTCACGGTATTGCAATTTGTGGTACAAGCAGGGTCTTCCAGGGTTATCCAACGAGTAAACTGGTCTAAAGGAACACCTCCATCGTTTACAGGCTGAATGTTTACTTGTACGGTATAGGTGCATCCTACCTCCTCCGGAGGGTTAAAATCCACGACTAGGATGGAAACGGAGTCTTTTTCAGATTCAAATTGATCTTCGATAATGGTTTCGGGAACATACAGGTAAAAGGTTGATCCGGAAACTTGCACATTAAAACCGGTGATGTTTTGGGCGGCATCGTGGCGCACCTTTATTCGGTTGCCCAAGTGATATCCCCTGACAGTAAATACTGTATCTTCTTCATCCAACTTCAATTGTCCGTCAATTGATATGGGTAACGTACCGCTGATCTTGGTGGCATCATCAAAGATCAAATGATCGGATGCTTCATTTGCTGTTAAAGTGGTACCTGTACCTGGAGGAGGATTGGGGTTATTGGGACCGGTTGGTGCTCCATCTTCCATACCCGTTTCGCAAGAGAGCACACCGAGGCAGGTTATTAGGAATAGGCTTATACATTTGTATGGTATCATAGCTGCTAAATTTTGATTGAACTTGGGTTAAAATTAGTGGTTAAGAATCTGGCCTTTTAGCTTGATCTTATAAGTGGTGAGGTGTGGTTAATAACTGGAAGAATTCCCAATTAGCTAGCAAAAAGAAGCAGGCCCCTTGATAGGGTAGCCCGCTTCAATCATCCCTAGGGTATCCAACAGCTTCCCTTCAAACGCTAGGCTTACTTTTTGATCACTTTGGTATAAATTAGCTGGCTGGCCGTTTGGAGTTTTAACAGGTACAGGCCTCTGGGATGTGCGCTTACATCCAAAGTAACTTTGGAGTTCCTTAAATAGGTTTGTTTCTGCAGCCGTTGACCACTAAGAGAAATCAGTTCCAAAGTGAAATCCGCAAGATCTGATTCAATAAATAATTGTTGCGCTACCGGGTTAGGGTAAACTTTAATTTGAGGTATTTTTGATTCCGGCAAACCTACCACTACTAGTTGGTAACACTCTGAAGTTACTGCACAACCGCCCTCATTAATACGAACCGCATAGTTTCCGGCACTCGATGCGGTAAAGGTTTTGCCCGTTGCGCCACTTATGGGTGTATTATTAGCATTGCAATCTATCCATTGGTAACTGACGTTGTTGGCACTGGCGGTTAGAGTCAATCCACTTTGTTCAACGGCTGTATCTGGAGTGCCACAAGGATCATCCCAGATACATAATTCAAAGGGGCCTCCTTCTTCTGTAAGGTAGCTGTAAATGCGCAAGTAAACCGTTTGGCCAGCCCAATTGGGGTCGAAGAAAGTACCTATAGTTTCTAATTCGTTACAAAATACTTCCCGGAATTGCCCACAGGTACCCGTATACACCGCCACCGATTTTTCAGTGTTATTTACTAAGTTGTTGGTTTCTACAGTAAGGTATCCTGAAGACGGAACGGTGGTTTGGAACCAAACATCACCTCCCATATAAGCGCCGCATGAAGGAGGCGGGGCCGTACTGAACACTTCAGAGGTCGCATTTGCATTCGTAAATTGCCCCAAAATACAACTTTGGCCGGGTGCAACATTTATGGCGGTATTGCAGGCGTCGTTTGCTGGCAGTGTCGGTTCCCAGGAGCACATTTCAAAGGCACCCCCCTCTTCACTGAGGTAACTAAACACCCTAATAAAAATAATTTGACCAGCCCAATTGGGATCATAAAATATTTCCTCGGCATCCAATTCACTACAGAATAATTCTGTAAAATTTCCACAACTACCTCTATACAGAATTACGGATTTCTCAGTTCCACTGATAAGATTGTTGGTTTCAATTCGTAAATATCCAGAAGAAGGCACCAAGGTTTTAAACCAGACATCCCCTCCCATGTAAGCACCGCACGAAGGGTCGGGGGCGATGGCCTGCTGTTCAGTAGCAAATCCATTGGTATAAAGATCTATGCTGCAAAAATCCTGGCTATCCAGTTCGATGGCATCGGCACAATTATCATTCTGTGGGATATTCGGTTCATATAAACATAAATCGAAGGCACTACCAGCCGCTCCGTTGTAACTGTATACTCGTAAATACAGGGTCTCTCCGGCCAAAGATGGCTCATAAATGGTACGTTCGTGGTCTAGTTGGACACATTGGATTTCTGTAAAGGAGTTACAAGCTCCACGGTATAATGTAAACGAATGAGGGGTGGATCCCGCGCTATTTTCAGTTTCAATACGTAATGCACCTGAAGTAGGTAGCACAAAGCTAAACCACACATCAGGACCTTGGTACAAACCACAGCTAGGGTCAGCAGCAACATTGTCTTCAGCCGTGGCTGAGATGTTATCAAATTGCAAACTTGTACAACTTGACCCCACAGTTAACGTCGTGGCATTGGCACAATTGTCATTGGACTGGGCCTTTAAAAGGATTGGCCCTATAAAAGTAAATATAATTATCCCCCATAGGTTAATCAGAAGTCGGGTAGTATCATGCATAGTTTCTACGGTTTAGGAAGCTTTTAAAAAGTACCCCTTGTTGGTAAACACCATCAAGGGGTACCGACAGGTTACTCACATTGACAATCATTGGCAGGGTTTGCAGTTTCACCTTCAGGACAGGATACGTCTACGCATACAATTTCGGTTTCACAATTGGGGCCGGTAAATCCCGCAGGGCAGTCACAGGCGCAATTAACCTTATTGCCTCCATTTTGGCATTGGACTGTGGGGCAAGGATCTGCATCACCATCATCTGATGAGCATCCGTTAATGAAGCTTACACCTACTCCTATGAGGAGGCAAAACAAGCTGTATTGAATCGTTTTCATAGTTAAAGAATTTGAGTTGTTGAATTGATTTATGGTTGTTATCCAGAATTAAGGTATTAGTAACGCACAGCACCGTTAATTGACTGGCAGGAATGTAGCAGGCCGGGAACTTCATATGCGTCATCTTGGTCGCATAGGAATCTGAATCAAAAGTAAACCTCTGAAATGTTGATCACCATACAGATCTGGTATCTGGAGTATTCCAGTTAATAACTGGTAACATTACGCGTATGAGAAAGTGAAATCGGGGTTTGCGGACT
>JAJCYK010000146.1 GCA_029262935.1 Cytophagales bacterium
TTGAGCTGGTCAATCGCTGCCGGCCGATACACATCACAAGCCACTAATAATACCTGCTTGTTTTGCTTTTTTAAGTACTGGGCAAGTTTGCCAGTAAATGTCGTTTTCCCAGATCCTTGTAGTCCTGCAATTAAAATAACCGCTGGGTCTCCTGTCAGTTGAATGTCCTCTTTAGCTCCACCCATCAACCGGGTTAACTCTTCACTGACTATTTTAGTCAACAATTGTCCCGGAGAAACCGCAATGAGTACCTCTTGACCCATCGCTTCTTCACGAATGTTGTCAGTGACCGTTTTGGCCACTTTATAATTTACATCTGCATCTACCAAGGCCCGTCGAATCTCCTTGACGGTAGTGGCCACATTGATTTCTGTAATCCTTCCTTGTCCCTTCAGACCACGTACAGCCTTATCAAGTTTTATACTGAGGTTGTCAAACATATTTTGTTTCTTTGCTACAAAATTAATGAAAATTATGGCACAGGTAAACTTAATAGCAACAAACCTGCTTGCCATAAATTTTACTGTTCAAATTCGAAGCCTTGTCCGTTAAATATTCAGTAATCATACCGGTTTACAACAGGCCCCAAGAGGTAGAAGAATTACTTGATAGTCTGTCCCTACAAATCTTTTCTGATTTCGAAATAATAATTGTTGAGGACGGATCCGTGGAGGATTGCAAGTTAGTGGTGGAAAAATATTACTCAAAGCTTTCTATTCGCTACTTCTATAAACCCAATTCAGGACCAGGAGACAGTCGAAATTACGGCATGAATAAAGCACATGGAGACTACTTCATTTTCTTCGATTCCGATTGCCTCATACCTGAGAGTTATTTTGAAGAAGTTGAAAAAGCTTTACAAATAAGGTCCCTAGATGCCTTTGGTGGCCCCGACAATGCACATGACAGCTTTTCCAATGTTCAAAAGGCCATTAACTACGCTATGACTTCCATGATTACCACTGGTGGCATTCGAGGGGGCAAGAAGCCCTTGGATTCCTTTCAGCCTCGTAGTTTTAATATGGGGATTTCTCGAAATGTATATCACACGGTAGGTGGGTTTTCAACATTACATCCGGGGGAAGATCCAGATCTAAGTTATCGTATTCAAAATGCTGGCTTTAAAACGGGTTTAATCCCTGAAGCCTGGGTATTCCATAAACGACGTATTGATTTTGGAAAATTTCGTACACAAGTATATAAATTCGGGCTTGCTCGTACCATCTTGATGCTGCTTCATCCACAATCTAAAAAATTGGTGTACGCACTGCCAACGCTGGCTTTTCTTTCAGGGCTGACTTTACTTTTAGCAGGATTCCGCGTGCCTTATCTTTGGTGGCCCTTAGGGGTTGGGATGTTTGTCATACTGGTAGATGCATTTATGCGCACGGGGAATTTATTGATAGCATGGCAAGGCTTATTTGCCACTGGGGTACAAGTGATCGGGTACGGTTGGGGCTTTCTTAAGGGATACTGGCACCTTCATGTGCTGGGGAAGGATCCCAAAAAACAATTTCCAGAAATGTATTTTGACCTTCCCTCAAAAGAGGAATAACAATTTTTTATACAATTAATCGCCAATATGAACATTTTCATTAGCTTTAGTTGTCTTAGGTTTTAATTATAAAATCCATTTTTTAACCATGCTACTCTTATCAAAGTTGTACTATGAACTTTAAAAAAGACCTTCTGCCCCATCTGGTGGCCATCATTTTATTCACTGCAGTCTCAACAGTATTTTACAGCCCTCTCGTATTTTCTGGCAAATCCTTAAATCAACATGATATTCTATATGGCTTAGGAGCCAGTCAAGAAATTATATCGCATCGAGTGGAAACGGGAGAAGAAGCGTTGTGGACGAATTCCATGTTCGGTGGAATGCCTGGTTATTTAATCAATACCAAATGGAGTGGGGATCTGATGATTCACTTACATCATGCCATGTCTTTATGGTTGCCTAGCCCTGCGGGTGTAACACTGGTCATGTGTATTACTTTCTATTTATTGCTACTGGTTTTTGGCGTACGTCCTTGGTTAGCCATTGCTGGAGGGCTGGCCTATAGCCTGGGCAGTTTTAATATGGTAAGCATCGAAGCTGGTCATATGTGGAAGATGTGGGCCATAGCCTATATGCCGCTGGTACTGGCAGGAGTACATCTCGCCTTTCGCAAAAAATACCTGTTGGGCTTTGCCGTCATGGCAGTGGGCTTGGCTTTAGAATTGAGGTCAAATCATTTACAAATAACCTACTACCTGCTGATACTCTTATTAGTATACGGGCTTGTACATCTTGCTTACGTTATAAAGGAGAAAGACCTGGTGTCGTTAGTTAAACCTCTGGGATATTTGGTTTTTGCTGCCGTACTAGCCGTGTTATGCAATACAGGTAAAATCTGGTCGGTATATGAATATGGGAAGTATTCTACCCGAGGTCCGTCGGAATTAACAAAAGAAGGTGCCACTGCAAGTAGCGGATTGGACAAAGAATATGCCTTTAGCTATAGCAATGGCATCACGGAACCTTTTACTTTATTAATACCTGAGTTTTTTGGAGGACCCACTATCAGCAGCTTACCTGCCTTTAGCAATTTAGCAGTAGCATTAAGATCCAATGGTCAACCCGCAGTACAAGTACGAGAACATATAAAACAGGTGCGAACCTATTGGGGAGATCAGCCCTATACCGCAGGTCCCTCCTATGCCGGAGCTATCGTAATTTTGTTATTTGTATTAAGCTTAACCCTTTTAGATAATCGTCAACGGATTTGGTTGATCGCCGCAACCGTACTGTCTGTCATCCTTTCTTGGGGACATAACTTTGAGATCTTCAACAACTTCATTTTTGATTATTTCCCCGGTTACAATAAATTTCGCTCTGTGTCTATGATACTGATAATTGCCCTTCTGTGCATTCCATTAGCAGCATTCTTGGGATTGGAGCGGTTACTTCAGGATTCGAAAGATCCTAAGATGCAGAAAAAATTATTACGGGCGGGAATGGTTACCGGCGGCCTGTTATTAATGGCTATTTTATATGCTAGCATCGGAAGTTTTAGGGGAGGATCAGATCAGCAAATGGCTTCTCAGGTACCCCCTTGGTATATGGAAGCTTTACTAGCTGATCGTGCCAGTATACTGCGAAACGACGCAATTCGCTCGTTGCTCTTCGCCGGCTTGGTGTGGTTGGTGCTGTTTTACAAACTAAAAGGAAAGATCTCCCTCAATCTCGTTTACTTCGTGGTAGTAGGCCTTATCGTGGTGGATTTGTGGGGCGTAAATAAGAGGTATCTGCAAAATGACGATTTTGTAGTAGGAGACTCCAATACTCAAACTGCCACCGCCGCCGATCGAGAAATTTTGCAAGACCCCAGTCCCAATTATCGGGTACTTAGTTATTTGGATAACCCTTGGGCAGAAGCCAGGACGTCCTATTTTCACAAATCCATTGGTGGATATCACGGCGCTAAACTGCATAGATATGCGGACGTTATTGAGGGGTGCTTAGATGCGGAATTTAGGGCGTTGTTGCAAGAATTACAGACCACAGGTCGTGCTGGATCTCATCCCGTAATCGACATGCTTAATACACGATACATTTTGGCAGGTACGGAGCCCGGGGGAGCACTCCCAAATCGTTATGCGTTGGGTAATGCATGGTTTGTTTCGCAAGTTGATCTAGTCACAACGGCCAATGACGAATTTGAACGCCTCTGCA
>JAJCYK010000147.1 GCA_029262935.1 Cytophagales bacterium
GGAATTGATCTGAAAAAGCGAATGATACTGCAAAAATCTGATTTTGTACTATTCTAATTTTCCGACGACTTTAAGTAAAACTAAATTCACCAAACTATGCTAAACTTTATCTCTAAATTAATTTTTGGTGTTCTTTTCCTAGCGGGAGGTCAGCTCTATGCACAGAATGTGTCTGGAACAATTACTGACGGTACCAATGGCGAGGGATTGCCTGGAGTAAACATCCTGATTAAAGGTACTACTAGTGGTACCATATCAGATCTGGATGGAAACTTCAACCTTCAAGCTGCTTCGGACGCCGTACTGGTGTTTTCTTTTGTAGGTTACCAAGCTCAAGAGGTTGCGGTAAACAGCAGAACTACTGTAAACGTAGCCTTGGCCCCTGATCTTACGGAATTATCTGAGATTGTGGTGGTAGGCTATGGTACGCAAAAGAAAAAGGACTTGACCGGAGCGATTGGGTCCATTAATGCGGACCAAATAGTTAACAAACCTATCATTAGTCCAGATCAGGCTTTGGCGGGTACCATAGCAGGTATCAATATTACCAACCGTAGTGGAGATCCTGCTGCTCCTATTAATGTGAGAATAAGAGGAACAGGTACTGTTGGTAACAACCAACCTCTGTGGGTAATTGATGGCGTGGCTATTGTTCAAACTAACAACATTACCGTTAATACCTCTTCTACCACGGATTCCAATCCTTTGGCGGGGATTAACCCAAATGACATCGAGTCCATTGATGTACTTAAAGATGCTTCAGCCGCAGCTATTTATGGCTCACGGGCTGCGAACGGTGTTATAATCGTAACGACAAAAAGAGGTAAAGCAGGAAGAACCAGTGTTACTTACAGTGGGTATGCTGGAGCCAGTAAAGTACGTGAGACTTTGGATGTACTCAACGTGCAACAGTATATCGACATACAAGGCGAATTAGGACGTGATGTAAGCCAGTTCAGTGGCTCACCTACTGTGGATTGGCAAGATGCTATTTTCAAGAGCGGTCCCATGCAAAGTCACAACATCTCTGTAAGTGGAGGTAGTGAAAACATGAACTTCCTGGTATCCGGTGGTTACCTTAAACAAGAGGGTATTGAGCCTTCGCAAGACTTTGAAAGATATTCATTCAAAGCCAATACAGATGTTAATGTTGGGGAACGATTTAAGTTCGGCGAATCAGTCTTAATAAGCTTTACAGATCGCCAAACCCAAGCAGAAGGCGGAGGGCTACTAGCTGGATTTAACTCCGTACTTAATGCTCCTTATTTTCAACCTTTTGGCGATGGACCGTTAGGTTATAATTTAGAGTCCGTGGCGAACATAGGCGAAGGCTCTGCGACTAACCGATTGTTTCGAACTGATCCCAGGATCAACCGTACGGATATTAGCGCACGTAAAGTATTGGGAAGTATATTTGGAGAGGTCGAAATTATTGAGGGTTTAAAGTTCAGAATGACCGCTGGCATTGACTATAACGTGGGTATCGGGGACACTCAGCAATTTGAGACCACTTTCGATGGTAATTCCATCAGACAATCCCTATTGGTGTCTTCTCGCCCTATTGAGTTAACAACCAATTGGACGAATACTTTAACCTACCAACGAAGTTTTGGTGACCACGAGTTTACAGCCTTAATAGGATACGAAGAAACTAATTTTAGATTTGACAAAGTTAGAATCCAAGGTAGGAACCTGTTTAATCCCAATTTTGCAAGTAGTGGTACTGCGGTAGCCGCAGGGAATGAAGGTGATCATTGGGCACTTAGAGGTCAATTGGGACGTTTAACATACAACTATCAAGGAAAATACCTGGCTACAATAAACGTACGTAGAGATGAAACTTCTAGATTTGCAGACGGTAACCGTGATGATGTCTTTCTATCCGGTTCTGTAGGATGGAGAATATCTTCGGAAGATTTCTTTCCCACCAATAATTTTATAGATGATCTGAAAATAAGAGCAGGTTGGGGGCAAGCAGGTAATCAATTTACCGGAGTAAACTTCGCCTTCTTAAGCGCTTTACAAACGACTATTTTCTACATTACAGGGGATGGTCAAAATGTGATTCGAGGTCCCGCACCCGTCACCTTTGCTAATCCAGATCTGAAATGGGAAACCAGTAATCAGCTGGACATTGGATTTGATGCTTCTATGTTAGACGGACGATTAAGTCTGACATTTGACTATTACAGCAAGACGAGTAAGGATGTGTTGATTGGACTGCCTATACCATTTGTTTCTGGATTCTTCTTACCAGCAGATGCTAACGTAGGGGAAATTAAGAACACGGGAATCGAAATTGCCGCAAGATATCAAAACACTGTGGGTCAATTCACTTATAGTATAAGCGGTAATCTTACTACCAACAATAATGAAGTAACAGATTTGGGTACCGTGCCCAATATTATTACAGGTATAGGTGGTGCTCAAACGCACCGTACGGTAGTAGGTGAATCCTTAGGACATTTCTTTGGATATCAAACGGACGGAATTTATCAGACTCAAGAAGAAGCTGATGCCGCCTTACCGGATGCGTTCTCCTCTGGGGCTTCCCCAGGTGATATACGATTTGTAGATGTTAATGGCGATGGCACCGTTGATTCTAACGACAGAACGATACTGGGAAGCCCCTTACCAGGATTCTTCTATGGAGTTAATTTACAAGGTGCTTATAAGAATTTCGACCTATCCATTCAACTAAGAGGAGTGGGTGATCGTCAGATTTATAACCAAACCCGTACTAGCTTGGAAAGCTTATCTGGAAATAACAACTTCTCAACTCGAGTCTTGGACCGCTGGACGGGACCAGGAACTAGTAATGAGATTCCTCGACTTACCAGAGATGATCCTAACGGCAACAATCGCTTCTCTTCACGTTGGATTGAAGATGCCGGTTATCTAAGATTCCAAAATGTGCAACTTGGATTTACCATCCCCGCTTCAACTTTAGAAAAAGTAAGTAAAGGATGGGTCTCGGACATGCGTATCTATGTAGCTGCGCAGAATTTATTCACCATTACAGACTATCTAGGATTTGATCCTGAAGTTACACGAAATCAGAGTTTCCAAAAAGGAGAATTTCCTTTGGCGTCAGGAACTGATGGTGGCGTTTCACCTCAACCTAGAATTTTCCAAGTTGGATGGTCAGTTACTTTCTAATTTCAAAGCTATAGAGATATGAAACGAAACTATAGAATATATAATAAGCTAGCCATGATGAAAAAGCTAACCTTGATGGTGGTACTGTTCATAGGATTTAATTCCTGTAATGAATTGGACTTACTCCCTTTGGACAGAGTAACTACCGCCACTTTTTACAAGACATCTACGGATTTTGACGGCGCCATGTTCGCTGCGTATAGTTCCATTCAGGATTTCTGGGGAACCAGTACGGAAACGCTCTCCGAAAGAGGTGAGTTTTGGAAAATAACCATGGTGATTACCGATGATGTGGCTGCCGATGATGTCACATCAGATGGAATTTCGCAAGACATCGATAACTTGTTTATCCGGGCCAGTGACGTGCCTTTTGCAGCCGTTTACACCCAAATATATGAGGGCATTTTCAGGGCCAATACCGTGCTGGAAAATTTGGATGGCGAAAATGAGCTAACTGCAGAACAAAAGTCGGTTTTTGAAGGAGAAGCAAAGTTTTTAAGGGCTTGGTTCCATTTTCAGGCACTGAAGTTGTTTGGAACACCTCCCGCTGCACTCCAAATCATACCAGGCCTTGCAGATCAAGCTTTGCCTAATGCCACCCAAGCTGATTTATATACAGCAATACTGGCAGATTTTCAAACTGCGGCCAGCAACCTACCTGAATCATGGGGTAGTGACAATACTGGACGAGTCACTTCATGGGCGGCGAAAGCTTACATAGGAAAAGTGCAGGTATGGCAAGAGGATTTCGCGGGGGCAATTACTACGTTTGAAGATGTGATTGCTACGGGTCCTTATTCCTTACTTTCCAGCTACGAAGAAGTGTTTGCGTTTGACAACGAAAACAATTCAGAATCCATTTTTGAAATTCAGTACGGTGGTCCATTTTCGGATGATAACCTGTGGGTATTTGATGATACACACTCTGAAAATTTCAAAGCTTCTCAAGGTACCGGCCGTGGTTGGTATTGGGATGCGGGTAACGGAGCCCCCGGTGGAAAACTGGGATGGTGGGCACCCACTGATGATCTTTTAAATGCTTATGAAGCAGGTGATGAGAGAAAAGGGGTTACTGTTTATGAAGACGGCGACATGTATTTCACAACCTTTACCTCTTTACCCTATGATAACTCGTGGTCCAGCACCGGTATGACTTTGAAAAAGTATCGAGGTGAACGAAATACCGTACCTGCAAATCACGCACCGAATCAACAGGCTGATTTTAACAACGAACGCTGGTATCGCTTTGGAGAATTAAAACTTCTTTATGCGGAAGCGTTATTAATGACAGGTAGAGCAGGTGACGCTACAGATGAAATTAATGACATCCGAGGAAGGGCTGGATTAGCTGATTTAGCAGGAACAGCGACCCTGGCGGATTTACAACAAGAAAAACGAGTGGAGATGGCTTTAGAACCACACCGCTGGTTTGATATTGTACGTTGGGATTTGGGTCCTACTGTTTTTGGCGCCGCCTGGGATGCTAAATTTGAAGTGTTTCCTTTTCCGCAGTCGGAAATTGATCGATCCGGAGGATTGTTAAACCAGAACGCCGGTTACTAAAGTATTTTAGATTACACCAGTTCATAGGAGCAGTTTAGTGAGGGAGTTTGTGGTTACACCACCAAACTCCCTCCTTTATTTACAGCTTGGGTTAGGACTTTATACTCCAAGCAAGTTGGTTTCTCTATGTATGCATGGTATTTATCAATAATTGACTTACTTTCTAAGGTTGTATGAAAAAACTTTGGAGTTTAAGCGGCGCATACTGTTTCCTCTTGATAACCTTCGTGGCATGTCATCAAGAACCACGATTGTTTAAGGAAATGCCCGCTAATGTCACGGGTGTGGATTTTGTAAATCAACTCCAGTATGACGACTCATTAACAGTTTTGGAGTTTGAGTACATGTACAATGGGGCTGGAGTAGCCGTAGGAGATGTTAATAACGATGGGTTATTGGATATCTATTTCACTGCTAACATGACCTCCAATAGATTGTACATCAATCAGGGTGATTGGAAATTTCAAGACATAACCACCAGTGCAGGACTATCTTCAGAAGGCTGGTCCAATGGTGTATGTATGGTTGATATCAACCAAGATGGCTTTCTTGATATTTATGTAAGCCGAGGAGGACCTCGAGGAACGAAACCCGCGAATAGGGCCAATTTGCTCTATATTAACAACGGCGACCTCACGTTCACTGAAGCTGCCAAAGACTTTGGATTGGGCAATGAAGAATATAGCGTGCAAGCTGCCTTCCTGGACTACGATCTGGATGGAGATTTGGATGTTTACCTCCTTAGTAATGCACTAGTAAATTTTAACCGCAATACCTCTCGACCTATCGAGACTTCAGGTAAGGCCCCTTCGGCTGACAAACTTTTTAGAAACAATGGAGACCATACTTTCAGCGAAGTATCCGAAGAAGCTGGGATTCTGATCGAAGGAT
>JAJCYK010000148.1 GCA_029262935.1 Cytophagales bacterium
ATATGGCCATGTTTGGGGAAGAATATCTTAAATTCCGGCATTTACTTGGTATTGGTAACTTCATCTACGTTGACGGCCAAGTTACGGAGCGGTACAAGCAACCTGGTGTATGGGAATTAAGACCGTATAACATCCAATTGCTTACAGAAATTAGAGACAAAATGAGTAAAGGTTTGCTGTTACAAGTGAAGCTTTCTGACATCACTGAGGATTTAGTTTCCAAACTAGAGTCGCTAAGCCAGGACTATCCTGGTCAATGCCAATTAAAATTAAATGTCGCAGATATTGATGAAAACATCGCGGTAGAGCTGCTTTCCAGGAAGTTTCAGGTTAAACCTCAGGATGAGTTGATGCGAAAATTGGACCTGTTGCCAGAAGTTTCTTATCGAATTTTGAACTAACCAGTCAAAATTGCCGTTTAACCTGACAGTATGTCATTCGAAATGTCGCAAATAAACATTATTGTCAAATTCTATATAGGAATTTAAAGCACAGATTATTTTGCATTATATTTGCTACATAGTTGAGAAAAGCAATTAAGTAATTATAAAATATATTGAATTATGGGTAAAGCAATTGAAATAACGGATGCTAATTTTGAGGAAATTATTGCATCTGACAAGCCAGTTTTAGTGGATTTTTGGGCGGAATGGTGTGGTCCTTGTAAAATGATAGGACCAGTTGTGGAAGAATTGGCTGGCGAATATGAAGGAAAAGCAGTGATTGGAAAAGTGGACGTTGATAATAACCCCAACGTTTCAGCTAAATTTGGAATTCGAAGTATTCCTACACTTTTAGTTTTTAAAGGTGGTGAAGTAGTAGATAAACAAATAGGTGCCGTACCCAAAAGTGTACTGGCTCAAAAATTGGATGCTCAAGTAGAGGCGTCGGTATAAAACAAAGAAACAAGATTTCGAAGCCCCTCAAATTTGAGGGGCTTTTTTTGTTTTAATAATTTTGGGTGCAAACTGGTGCCTTATATGCTTTTATCATTATGAAATGATACTAATGAGCGTTAAAATGGGCATTAAAGAATCACCCAAACTTTGGCGAATACTTATTCTCAAATTTACCTCCAAGTAGTGTTTGCTGTGAGTAACCGTAAGCATCTTATTTCCTCCAACAATAGGATAGAACTACAAAAATATATTGTCGGTATTATAGAAAAAAGGGGCCAAAAGCTGTTTAGGCAGGCCACGCCCATGGCGTTCGCTTTTATAATTTCCATATGGCTAGGCACGGCATGCACCCTTGGTGCACTTTTTCTTCTCTACACCTATTGCTGGATCAATTAGTCCGTATGGCAATCTGTTTCCCGCAGGATATCATTGGGATATCTTAGTCCTGTAGCGGACATCTGCTAAGTGTGGGCACGGCATATTTATTGAATAAAAAGCAATTAAGTTTCCATTTTAATAGGAATTTTTTAGAAATTTGAACCTTTAATTACAATCTATCCAACTTATGACCACAGCTGAAATAAAAGCCGCTATTCAACCTGGAGTGCTCCATGGAGATCAGGTGCAAACACTACTCAACTTTGCCCAAAGCCAAAATTTTGCCTTACCCGCGGTGAATGTTATTGGCTCCAACACCATAAATGCCGTTTTAGAAACATCCAGGGATGTGAACTCTCCGGTGATGATTCAATTTAGTAATGGAGGAGCTCACTTTAATGCCGGTAAAGGATTAAGTAACGATGGCCAAAAAGCCGCAATCACTGGCGCCGTAAGTGGAGCCATGCATGTCCATAATGTGGCGGCAGCTTATGGCGTACCTGTAGTCCTGCATACCGACCATGCTGCTAAAAAGTTACTCCCCTGGATTGATGGTATGTTAGATGCAGGAGAAGCCTATTATCAACAACATGGCAAACCGTTGTTCAGCTCACACATGATTGACCTTTCCGAAGAGCCCTTGGAAGAGAACGTTGGCATATGCAAAAGCTATTTGGAGCGAATGAGCAAAATGGGCATGACCCTGGAGATTGAACTAGGAGTAACAGGTGGTGAGGAAGACGGCGTAGATAATACTGATGTAGACAGCAGCCGTTTATATACCCAGCCAGAAGAAGTGGCTTACGCCTATGAAGAATTGATGCAAGTTAGTGAACGGTTTACGGTAGCTGCTGCTTTTGGAAACGTACACGGAGTATACAAGCCTGGTAACGTTGAACTAAGGCCAGAGATCTTGAAGAATTCCCAAGAACATATTCAGGAAAAATTTGGTACCGGACCGAATCCCGTAAATTTTGTTTTTCATGGAGGATCAGGCTCTCCTCAAAACCAAATTAGAGAAGCCATTGAGTATGGCGCTATTAAAATGAATATTGATACGGATATGCAGTGGGCATTCTGGGATGGCGTTCGCAATTACTACGTTAGTAAGGAAGGCTACTTACAAGGTCAAATTGGCAATCCTGAAGGTGACGATGTGCCCAATAAAAAACACTATGATCCTCGATCTTGGCTGCGCGCGGCAGAGCAAAGTTTTGTGGAACGCTTAAAGATCGCGTTCGATGACCTAAACGCCATTGATGTTATGGGTAAGCTAAATTAAACAGCCCCTGTAAACGATATTAAAAGCTCCAGCAATGCTGGAGCTTTTTTGTTTCTCAAAAGAGAAACGACAAAATCCATAAACCCAGAGCCATACCCACTATTAAGACCAGGGCGGCAATACGTTCGTTCTTCCTCATTATCTCATTCATCATGTCATTCTATTTTAATGGAATCCGTTACCACCGCTGACACTTGAAAATAGCCCAGGGCTCCGTTTGATAAATTTGTTCGGGGATTGGAGGGTAACGGACTAAACAAACCTCCATCATTATTCAAAGCCAACTCTAGATCTTTATAGTAGAGAAAGGCCTCTCTAGTAATACTGTACATCTCCATTTTGGCCATTTCTCCTATTTCGTACCAATCATTGAAGGCCACACCAGAAATGTTTTCCTGTAGGAATTCGTCATCAGAATAGTATACATCTTCTCCATCGCCATTAATTAAATCGCCATCCCGATAGAACTTAAAGAGGTAATAGTCTTCTCTCTCGGGAGGCTCTTTGGTATAGAACTGTACTTCGTAATAGCGTTCCAGGTCGTCGGAGTCGTTGTGATTTTGCAAATACTCCCGTTCATCTTCATCTAAGAAGTAGCTTAAGCTATCAATGGGGGTAACCGGTAGTAATGATTCTTGAGCAGTATACGTTTTACCTTGAGCCACTACCGTAAGCGTATAGGTACGACCTAGTACTCCAGCGAATTCTGGAGAGAGGTAATTGCCCGGATTGCCTGGGTCCTCCGTAAAAATGTAGTTAGCCCCTTCACTGTCTTTCACCTGCACATCTGCGTTGCTTACCACGGGGGTCGCTCCATTTGTATAAAAACCGGCACTCATAGTGAGTTTTATCTGGTGGATTCTACTCACATCCGTAATTAATCCGTCGACAACCACTTGCGGGGGCACTTGCTGTTCATCTATTGTATAGGGGTGCTCACATCCGAAATGCAAGGATAATAAAAGCACAAAAAGTAATTTTTTCATCTTCGTTGTTTTAAAACTTGATATTATAGGTCACTGAGGGTAGGATGGGAAATAAAGAAACCAGACGGGCTTCTTTCTCCGTACCATCGCCGATGATGTTTCCATCGTTATCCTGTCGGGTACGGGTATAAACCGTAAATGGATTGTTCCTATTATATACGTTGTATACTGAAAACACCCAACTACTCTTCCATTTGCGGTTAGCATTCTTTTTAGGTGTAAGCGTAGCAGAAAGATCCAGTCGGTGAATAGGTGGCAATCGATACTCATTTCTTCCCCCATAGAAGTCCAAATTATAGCCATCAAATTCGTACCGTCCTACGGGCAAGGTTATTGGTCGCCCTGAATTGAACACGAAATTACCACCAACAGTCCATTTACTGTTGATCTCATAAGAACCTACCAGGGACAAGTTATGGCGTCGATCGTAGTTGGCGGCATATATCAGCCCTTGATTGACTCCATAAACCTCTCTATCCGTTTTGGACCAAGTATAACTGGCAAAGCCTTTAAGATTTCCTTTGTTCTTTTTTAAGTAGAGCTCCAAACCATAGGAGTCACTAGTACCTGAGCGAAACTCCACGGGCAAATTGGTATTAAAGAATACGTTTGTGTTATCTGCAAAGTCCGTAAGATTTCGCAACCATTTGTAATACACTTCCGCAGAAAATTCAAAAGTGTTTTCTTTTAAATTCCGGAAATAACCAAAAGCGACTTGGTCAGATCTTTGAGGATCCAAGTAAGGGGAACTTGGTTGCCAAGTATTGAATGGAAGTGAAACTGTAGCGTTGGACATCAAATGAATATTCTGAATCATGCGGTTGTAACTAGCTTTAACAGAACTTTGAGCATTCACCAAATAGCGTGCAGATAACCTGGGTTC
>JAJCYK010000149.1 GCA_029262935.1 Cytophagales bacterium
CGACACCTGCTAAAATTGAAACTGAAATTTTTCGATAATACACCAATTGGGAGACTGGTTACCCGCAATATTTCAGATGTAGAAACTTTGGCGGAAGTATTTAGTCAAGGACTCGCGGCCATGACCGGTGATATCCTTACTATACTGTTCATACTAGGTTTTATGTTTGCACAGAATTGGCGATTGACTTTAGTTAGTTTAGCTACGTTGCCTATTCTATTAATAAGCACTTACGTTTTTAAAGAAAAGATAAAGATCACCTTTAACCAAGTTCGAAACGCGGTTTCAAATTTGAACACATTTGTCCAAGAACACATTACGGGAATGAGCGTGGTGCAAATCTTTGGCAATGAGGAGGAGGAATACCAGAAATTTCAGGAGATTAACAAAGAACATAGAAAGGCCAATATCCGATCTGTATTGTATTATGCTGTTTACTTTCCTGTGGCCGAGATCATTCGAGCTTCCAGCATTGGTTTGTTGATCTGGTATGGGGCCGGAGGAATTGTAAAGGGTACTATTGATGAAGTGGGAATCCTCATTTCATTTATAATGTACATTAACATGTTTTTTCGACCCTTACGTATGATTGCTGACCGGTTCAATACCTTGCAATTGGGAATAGTAAGTACTGACCGCATCATTAAGCTGCTTGACAGTGAAGATTACTTACCAAATGAAGGAACCTACCAAGCAAAATCCTTTCAGGGGAAGGTAACTTTTGAAAATGTATGGTTTGCATATAATGATGAGGAATATGTGCTGAAAGACATTTCCCTGGAAGTACAGCCGGGTCAAACCCTTGCACTAGTAGGAGCCACTGGGGCTGGCAAATCGTCAGTTATTAATCTGCTTAGTAGATTTTATGATATTAACAAAGGCACAATTAAAATTGATGACGTTTCCTTGCAGGAATATGAACTAAATAACTTGCGCCAAAATATTGGTGTAGTGTTGCAAGATGTATTTTTATTTTCTGACACTATTGCTGAGAACATCACATTAGGGAACGGGGACATTCCTTTTGAAAAGATCGTAGAGGCTGCCGAGATGGTAGGCGCAAGGAAATTTATTGAGCGTCTCCCCGGAGGCTTTAATTATAATGTTATGGAAAGAGGGGCCACGCTTTCCGTGGGTCAAAGACAGTTAATATCCTTTGTTAGGGCCATGGTATACAACCCCAAAATCATTGTGTTGGATGAAGCTACCTCTTCTGTTGATACTGAAACGGAGGAATTAATACAATTTGCCATTGAGAAATTAATGAAAGGAAGGACTGCCATTGTAATTGCGCACAGGCTCTCCACAATTCAAAAGGCAGACCAAATATTGGTGTTGGACAAGGGTGAAATTAAGGAACGAGGCAACCACGAACAATTAATGGAGCTTAATGGGTATTATAGCCAATTGCATCAAATGCAGTATAAAGGCGCACTTTCATGAGTAAAAAACCCTTGTTTAAGAGACCAATCTTTTGGCTAAGTTTACTGATAATAGCAGCTACTCCCACTACCTACTATCTTATGGGTGGTTTCAATCCCATTATCATAAAGACGGTATCAGTAGATAACTATTATTTGATAGGGAAACAATTTCAAGGGACGTACAAAAGCGATACCATTCAACTTTATTTTTCTGAAATGAAAACGTATTTGGAACAGGGAACTTTCGAGGGCCCCATAACAATCATATACGATCAGGAGCCTTTAGGAAACCGTGGATACATCAAAAGCTTTATTGGCATACGTACGTTAAAAGCAATGACACCATCGCCGGGATTAATTGTCAGAAGTATAGAAGCCTCGCAGGCCATCCAGGTTTCTAAGGAGTGCCATTCTGCCTTAATGCCTAACCCACATGAAATAGCCAAGTTTATAACAGAAGAAGCCCGAGAGAAAAGCGTGAAATCACTTTCCTTTAATATCGAAATGTACTATCCCAACAATCGTTTGGTTATTGAAAGACCTCTGTTACCTTAATGAACACAGGACGGTTAAGGCATGATTTCATCAGCCTGTATTTGTTTGTCGTAAAGTTCCCGGTATACTCCACCCTTAGCCAATAATTCTGGCTCCTTGCCTTGTTCGATTATTTTGCCTTCATCCAAGACCAGGATATGGTCCGCTAGTTTTGCGCTACTAACCCGATGCGATATGATTACAGTGGTGCAATCTTGCATCAACCTTTTTAGATTACTAAGTATTGTGTTTTCAGTTTTAGTATCCACTGATGAAAGGCTATCATCAAGAATCAAAATTTTTGGGGATCTGATAATTGCTCTGGCAATCGAAACACGTTGTTTTTGGCCACCAGATAGCGTGATCCCCCTTTCGCCCAATTTCGTATCAAAACCTTTGGGAAACTCACTAATATTATGATAAAGATCAGAGTCTTTGGCGGCCTGTAGAATTTGTTCCTCATCCAAGGTTCCGTTGCCAAATCCAATGTTGTTTCGTATGGTATCAGAAAACAAAAACACGTCTTGTGGCACATACCCAATGGATTTTCTTAAGTGTGTAATATTATAATCTTCAATAGGTCGCCCATCAATTTTTACACCACCAGCAGTAACATCGTATAGCCTGCAAATGATATTGGCAATGGTGCTTTTTCCAGAACCGGTGGTTCCAATAATGGCAATGGATTCTCCAGGAGCCACCTTAAAGGACACGTTTTGTAAAGCAGTAATACCAGAATCCGGGTAGGTGAAGCTTACCTGGTCAAAAATTATTTCACCATGAATAGGACTGGACAATGCTGCATTAGAAACAATATCAGTTTTGATTTTTAAGAATTCATTTATCCTTTTTTGACTGGCAGCGGCTCGTTGCACCAAAGAAGTAACCCATCCTAATGACGCTACAGGCCAAGTTAACATGTTTACATAAATGATAAACTCTGCTATGTTACCAATAGTCAATGATCCTTCAATGACTTGCGTACCCCCTACAAATATTGTTAGTAGTACACTCAAGCCTATTAGTCCCATCATTAATGGAAAAAAAAGCGCATTCACAAAAGTTAACCGCAGTGACTTATCACGGTAATCCAAACTTTCTTTAGCAAACTGATGCTCCGAATCAACCTCTCTTACAAAAGACTTCAGTACTCTTACTCCTGAAAACGCCTCTTGTACAAATGTGCTTAAGGAAGATAAGCTACGCTGAATTTCTTCTGAGCGCTTATTCATTACGCTACTTACAAAGTAAATACTAACCGACAATACGGGTAAAGGAAGTAACGAGTAAAAGGTCAGCTTAGGATTTACGATGATCATGTACGAAATCACAATGATAAACAAAGTGAATAAGTTTATGCTGTACATAATGGCAGGGCCAAGATACATGCGCACCCTGCTTACATCTTCTGAGATCCGTGCCATAAGATCGCCAGTATTGTTTTGCCGATAGAAACTAAGCGGTAAGGTTTGATAATGTTGATAAACTTCATTTTTAAGGTCATACTCAATTTTTCGGGACATGACGATGATCGTTTGTCTCACAAAGAATAAGAATATGCCCCTCAATAGGGCCATGCCCAGGATGATGCAGGCGAAGATGACAATGGATTGTGCAAAAGATCCATACAGATTGCTCTGAAGTTGAGAATCGGCATAGGTTTGATACAAATCAGCATTTGTTTTTACCAAATCTATGGCATGACGGACCACCTGCGCGGGAATTATCGCCACTATATTTGTGACAATGATAAATAAAGTCCCCAGTATCAAATGAAATTTATACTTGTAAAGGTATTTATTGAGATAGAGGAGTTCTTTCATGCCTTTGATAAGAAACGAATCTGGCTATTTTTTGTTCTGGAATGGACTCTGGTAAACTTACACAAAGATTTTTAACCTAGGGATTTCCACGTTGAATTAGTCCTTAAAAAGGGGTACTTTTGCCCAAGTTTTGATTAGAAATCTCATACTTACAACATAACCCCGAATAGATAGATGTTTCAAGTAAAAGAATCGGAAGTTG